>JBGTHN010000635.1:0-2493 GCA_041746235.1 Pyrinomonadaceae bacterium
TTTCTAAAGTATTAATAGGAATAGGTTTAATATATGTTCCGTTTAAAATTATATCAACTTCCTTGAGTTCTCCTGTCTTTTCATCAAAACCTATTGGAGGAGCAAACCCTAAGGCATTATTAATAAACTCAGGAAAGATTTTTCCAGATTCATCAAAACTAATTACATTCATTCCATCCGACCTAAGAGTTAAGGCTGTTTTGCCAGCTTCATTTTTACTGAACTCGATTCCGGGAACGGCTTCTGTAAATCCGGCAAATCTAAAATCAAGTGCAACGCCATCAATTTCTTTCCACGCTCCAAATGACTGCTCTACTGCATTCTTTATTTCAGTTAATGATAAGTCTTTACTACCATTTTTATTAATGTAATAAGGTATTTTGTTGTCAGAAAAATTATCAAGATTCCAGTGTAGAAATGGTCTACATCCTCTTGGCTCGATTTCATTTGGTAGGATACGATTAGTATCCAAAACCTTAAACCCGATTTCCTCATTTAAACTTTTAGAGTTAGTGGTGGGTTTTGCGAATAATCCAACGAATAATAATGTTGCAAAAATAATAATAATTCTTATCTTCATCTATTTGTTTACTTGTTAACTCAAAGCAATCTGTTGTGGTGCTTTAACCCAAATGTGTTGAGCAAAAGCCAACCCAATAAATATTAAAATCCCACAAAATCCAACTGCAAAATAGTTTCCAATTGTCAACAAAATAATCATAGGAATAAAATTGCCGACGATTATCATTCCGAACCAGAATGCGGTTGAGTATTGTCCTTTTGTAATCATTTCGACGACCTTGTGTGCATCGTCGGTTGTGTGCGTTGTGGTTAGTTCGATGGCTAGTGTTATTAAATGAAAGCCGAGGGTTGCGATTGTTACAAATGTCAGCACCGACATTAAACCTATGTTGAATTTTAGGAAAAGGGAAGTTATCAAAAATACGGCAAAACCTGCCATCAGAGAATGGATAATCATGTGCAAACCGAGCATTGGTGATTGCCAGAAATCTCGTCCTTTTGCCTGAGCGAAAAGGAATGCTGTATAAACTGCCGAGAGTATTGCAAAGATAATTCCGAGCGGTTCGATAAATGCTAGGATTGCTCTATATTCAAAATATGAGGCGGCAAGCCAGGCAGTTAAAAGTCCGCCGTAAATTGTGATGATATATGCCCCACGCGAAAGCCAGGATTTCCATTGTGGGCGAAGCAGAACATACAAAAATCTATCGGGGCGACCTAAATCTTTGATGAGCAAAATGCCCGTTAAACTCAAAAATATAAATGCGACGATTACACCGATTTGTTTAAAAATATCAGGTACAAACATCTGATAACCTGCGATTATTGGAATTAAAAATGCTCCGGCGGCGATGGCTTTGGTTAATACATAAGCCGAAACTTCCCAACCCCACAGAACTCCTTTGCTCGGTGCGTCATAAACTCTTCTAGCTTTCTTTTTGCGTGGTTCGATTTGGACTAAGTTTTGTTGTTTATGTTTGACAAGTTCCTCTTTTACCGGCGATTCGTTGATTCTTTGCTCTGCATATTTTGCGTATTTTCCAACTCCCGCCGCCTGACTTGACCACATATAATCCGATTCAACTTCCGTTGCGGTCGGGTTCAGAGCGATCCGATCACCGTCAATGTAGAAAAGTTTTGGATTCGTTCCTTTTTCAGGTTTGCGAACTGTTACCGTTTCTCTTGCCAATAAATGAGAAATCTCGGTGTTTGGATTATCCATATCGCCCGAAATAATCGCGTGTTCGGGGCAAACGACGACGCACGCGGGTTCCAAACCGATGTCTGTTCGATGACTGCAATAGTTACATTTTTGGGCTACGAACGTATCGGGATTTATGTAGATCGAATCATACGGACAGGCTTGCGTGCAGGCTTTGCAGGAAATACAGCGGCGATCATCAAAATCCACGATGCCGTCTTTGCGTGTGTAAAGTGCTTCGGTCGGGCAAATCTCAACGCATGGTGCATCGGCACAATGGTTACAACGCATCACGTTAAAAAGTCTGCGTGTGTCGGGAAATTCGCCTTTTTCGACGTATTTTACCCAAGTCCGGTTTACGCCGATCGGGACATCGTGTTCCGATTTACAAGCCACCGTGCAAGCGTGGCAACCGATACATTTGCGGTTATCTATGACAAAGCCGTAGTTCATAAAGATTTAGTTTTTTGAAGTTGTTAAAAAAAAGAAAAATTTGAATACGAGATAAGAATACAAAGCATTAAATAAAATAACAAACCTTGTATTTATGAATGATGATTTTTGTAAGGAAAGTAAGCTAAACAAGTTCAAATCTTAAACATTATTTTGCTTTAAGATACGGGAGAAACAAAAGAAGTCTGAACTTAGAACTTGTTAATTTCAAGTGAATTATTTCCCATAAATAAAAAAGTTATCAGTGATACCAGTTAATTCTTTATTGAAAAGGTCTGTGTCTTCTTGATTGAATTTTACTAAATTTTCTAATTTGG
>JBGTHN010000636.1:0-2521 GCA_041746235.1 Pyrinomonadaceae bacterium
TCTGCCCGACACGGATTTTTTGAAGTTCCCCTAAACTTAAACGTCTTCCACCGAGATTTACACGAAGGTTGACCATAACATTTTCAAGCGATGCCAAATTTTCCTCGTCTATTTCATCTTCAACGATTTCTTCGACACTCAATTCTTCGTTTAATTGATTTTCTTCTGTAACAACTTCATTTTCCATGATATTTTCGTCAATTAATTTTTCCTTTTTTGTGTCCATTTTATCTCTTTTTGGTTGAGTCCAAAACTCTTTTTCGCTGTGAATTTCTTTAACTTCAATTATGATTTCTTCTGACAAAATATCAAAATCATCACCATTCTTTTCCAACTTTAGATTTCCATTCAAAAAATAATTTGTGCTATCGCCAACAAAAACTTTTACAAACTCTTGATTTTCATCGTTCTGCCAATATGTTTTTGGATCTTCGATTAAAATTACGTCGTCTTTTTCAAGATATGATAATTCATTCGGGTTAATTCTTGTTTTGCCTAAATCAATGTGTAAATCCAATCCTTTGACAAGTTTAGCTATCTTATCAAACTCGCTAATTTTTGATTTTTGTTCAAACACGGTTGATTTCGACTGTTCAAATTCATAGATAAATTCAGACGGCAATAAAAGCGTGATACTTCCGCTTAAATCTCCAAATCTTAGTTCAAAAACAATTTCTGCACCTCTTTCAAAATCTTCAAATTTCTGATCTATTTCATTTCCCGCGTATTTAACAAGAAAGTTCAAATCTTCAAATTGTTTGTTTAGTTCGCTAAAAACATTAATTGATAAAAATTCAATTATCGTTTGCTCTATCGAAGAAAGCGGACGCATTGTGTCGTTGCTTTTTCCTTTCCCGCCAAGAACTAGATCAATCAAAGCCGAAGCAAACATTGTATCTAACGCAATTATTGAATGTTGAAGTTGTTGATTTTTTTGAATCTTCAAATAAAACCTTGGATTCGATTCAAATTCATCCAAAAGATTTATTAAATTAACTTCGTTAACCGAAATAACTTCTAAATTAACTTTAGATTTATCAATTTTGGTTAGACGTGAAAAAATATCTTTTATAGTTTGTTCGGCTAAATCACCTAATTTTGTTGGTATATCATTGATTCTGTTTGAAAACTCTGCTTCTTGCAAAGAAACCTTTTCTAAACTTTTATACCAATCTAAACCTTTTAATCTTTTTAAATCTTTTCGAGTTTTAACGGACTTTTCAATGTTTTTTTGTCGGTTTTTTTTGGGAATAATTTCGGATTTCCCTTCAACGCCAAAGAAATCACCCGCAAACGGGTCTAAAGTTTTTTCGGAAGATTTATTCAAATCTTCATCCGCAATTCTCTTTTTTGAAGTTTCCATTGGTTAGATATAATTTTGCAACAGATTGATGAGAAATAGCAATAAACTTTTAATCGTTTCTTAAAAATTCATTGTAAAAATTAACGCTTTTTCACTTTTTCACTTTTCTAGCCATGTGTAAAAGTGCCGATTTGGCTGATCGTGTAATCCTGCATTGCAAGTAATTCGTCCAAAACATCAAGCATGCGTGCAGTTCTGCCGAGTTCATCAATGGCTCTTCCAACTTCAGTCTGCTCGATCATTAACGGTTCGGAAACGACTTCTAAAAAACTTTCCTCATTTTCACGTCTTTGTTCTTCCGATTCTTGATTATCTTTTTCATCACGTAAAAATCTGGCGAGACGACGCATACGTTTCCTTTGTCGTGTCAACATATTACGCATAATTGTTCTACGCATCGTCGGTGAAATATGTCTTAAAAAATCGCTATTCCCCGGTGGTGCAACAAGAACTCCAAGCATCGTCGGACGCATATCCAAACCAAGAAGTTTATCAACGGCGGAAGTTCCACCGAGAAGACTTAGTTTTTGTCCGGCATCTAATTGCGAAGCATCTTTTCCCGTAATCGCATCGGATAAAATCTTTTGTCCTTGTTTTAATTCCGCTTTGTTTGCATCGCCGGGTTGTCCGACAGGAATTTTTGTTCCGGCGGCATCGCTTGTCGTTCGCTGAACATTCGGGACATCACGATCAGAAACTTTTCCGTCGGTCAGATTTTTTATCTCTGAACCGCTTCCCATTATGTTTTTAATTTCTGCCATAATTCTTAAATTTCACCGTTTTCTTCTGCCAATTCATAAACCCAACGCAAGATCAAAGCAACCGCTTCAAACATTTCGTCGGGGATTTCATCTTCAATATCAATTTCGTATAAAGCCCTTGCTAAATTAATATCTCTGGTGATCGGTACATTTGATTCTTTTGCCAATTTACGAATCTGAGCCGCCATTAAATCTGCACCTTTTGCTGTAACAACCGGAGCATTATGCTCACTTTTATCATATTTTAAGGCAATAGCAACGTGCGTCGGATTTGCGACGATAACATCTGCTTGTTTAACCGCAGCGGCAATTCCTTCGGCTAAAAGTTCTCTGTGCAAAGCCCTTCTTTGTGATTTTATCTGCGGATTTCCTTCAGTTTCTTTATATTCCTGTTTGA
>JBGTHN010000637.1:0-10346 GCA_041746235.1 Pyrinomonadaceae bacterium
AGAAGTTGTTGATTTTGATTGGAAAGCAGAACTCGACCCAAAAGATATTCGCCACGTTCCGAGAACAGTTCCGCTTGCATTGTGTGCGGCACGGGAGGCAATAAAAGATGCGTGCATTGAAACCGATAAACTTACTTTAGACGAGAAACAGAATTTTGGAGTAGTTTTAGGAACTGGCGGCGGCGGACTTTCTTTTACCGAAGATCAATACAGAAAATGGTTCACGAAAAGTGGTGAAAAAGCGAGTGTTTATACGATTCCAAGTTCAACTCACGGCGGATTATCTTCGGAACTTTCTATGTTTTTTGGACTTCACGGACTCTCGCATATTGTTTCTACGGGTTGCACAAGTTCAACCGATGCAATAGCTTATGCGGCTCAACATATTTCGCTCGGTAAACAAAATATGATGCTTGCGGGTGGTTCAGATTCGCCTCTTGCACGAGGGATTTTAGAAGGTTTTAATTTGATGACCGTTCTGACGAAAGATTGGAATGAGGAACCTGAAAGGGCTTCTCGTCCTTTTTCAAAAGATCGTTCGGGTATAGTTTTGGGCGAAGGTGCCTGGATTTTTGTATTGGAAACTTTGGGAAGTGCACAAAATCGTGGTGCAAATATTTATGCAGAAATAAAAGGTTATGGTGCGACTTGCGATGCTTATCATCGTGTCCGCCTTGTTGAAAATGGAACAGAACCGACACGGGCAATGCGTCTGGCTTTAGAAGATGCAGGAGTTTCAGCGGAAGAAATTGATTATGTAAATTTGCATGGAACTTCAACCCAATTAAATGATCGAATCGAAACACAAAGTTTAAAAAACACTTTTGGCAAACACGCATACAACTTGTCAACCTCGGCGACAAAATCGCAACTCGGACATCCTCAAGGCGCAAGCGGTGCGGCAGGAATCGGTGCAACATTACTCGCAATGAACGAAAACATAATCGCTCCGACAATAAATCTGGAAATTCCCGATGAAGAATGCGATCTTGATTACACGCCAAATGTCGCTAGAGAAAATGCCGAAATTAATAACGCTTTATGTAATTGCATCGGCTTCGGTTCAAAAAATTCGGCGTTGGTTTTGGGGAAAGTTTAGATCTACGTTAAATTATTTTCAGTCAAATCTTCTGCTTTTGGTGAATCTTTATCAAGTTCTTTGTTAGCACGTATTTCGGACAATGATTCGACTGCAATAAGGTTTTCGCCCGCCGCATGATTTGCGGCAAATTCGCTGTCTTGTGCAAAAACAAGTTGGCTTCCGCTCATCTGCACTTCTTTAATAAGTTTTTCTACATCGTTTTCATTTTCAAATTTATCATTTACTTTTCTGATATAAATTGTGCGAATTCTTTCGGGATATTCTTTGACGATTTTTCTGTAAATTTCGGGATCTTGTTCGCTGTTGTCACCGATCAATACAAATTGTAAGTGTGGATAAGTATTCAAAACATTTTTGATATTTTCGAGTTTGTGAGTTTTATGGTCGCTCGAAGTAAAAGGTGTATGAGTTCCAAAATCTTTTAAGAATATCGGTCCGAGCGGGATTTCCTGTAATTCTAAAAATTTTGTTAAGAATTTGTATAGATTATAAGGACTGCTCGAAACATAAAAGATCGGATTGTTTTCATTGCTCGAAACGCCTTTTTGTAACGCTTGATAAAATGCGGCGACTCCTTCAAAAGGCAATCTTGTATGCTCATTTGAAAGAATTGTTGTCAGAAACATTTTCAATTTGTTTTGAACATTTGTTTGCAGAATCGTATCGTCAATGTCGCTGATGACTCCGAATTTTGCCGTGTCGGGCGGAATTAAAACCTGTCCGATCGCGGTTGCTCTAAGTTTTTCATCTACTATGGGATCAAGTAGTTCAAATCCGACATCGTGCCAAAGTTTTGAATCAAGTTTTGTTTGAATTCTTAGATCAAGATCAAAATATCCTTCCTTATCGGTTTTAATTTCTTTTTCAAAACCTTGAAACATTGCTTTAACAGTAGCATTCGGAACTTCATCCGTTTCAAAATGACTGTAAATATTTCGTAAATTTCGCCACTTGCTGTCAGTTGCAGTTGAATCTCTATAACCTTTATCTTCCAACACACGCCCACGTAAAAGGATTTTTTCATCATTTCCAAATCCCATATAAGGCGTTATCAACATATCTTCATCGAATTTCTTGAGCCGATAACGCACTTCATCCGACCAATCTTCGACACGCTCAAAGACATTTTGCAGTTTGAATTTCCAATCGCTCATAGAGTTATTTGTGTTTTGTGATATTTATAAATTTTTAGAGATCATTCGTTTCACGCTTTCTTGCAACGGGAACTTTTTCTCTTTCGTTATTTTGCACCCATTCTTCATCAAGCAGATTTGTTGTGCCTTCGGTGATCGAAGCGAACGGTTGACGCGGTGGCAATTCTTCAAATTCGCCTGTCTCAATTGATTCGGCGGGAATATATCTGGGAATATGTTGGGTTTGAGTTTCAGGTTTTTCCAAAGCACGTTTAAGCCGATTCCATCCAAAGAAAGATGAAATTATCGAGAACAAAAGACCTGCTCCGCCCAAAATCAAAAGAACCGGAAATAGTTTCGGCTTGATTAAACCCGCACTGTTCAAAATAAAAGCAATAAAAAGTATGATCGTAGAAATCGGAGTCAAAATTGATGATGCAACAACAGAAGTTTTCGCCGCACGAGTTTCCGCCATCATTCGCAAAACTTCCAATTCCGCCTGTTCGCTCGTCAAAGGTGCACCGCAACGACGGCAGAATTTTGAATCGTCTGTTGATTCGGTTTCGCAGACCGAACACATTTTTTCAATGGCGTGAGTCTTGGAAATCGCCGCGATTGTTTTGGCTTCCTGCACAACGATATTTTTTTCACCTTTGTTAAGCATTGGATGTTTTATCAGATAGTCAAAGGTTACGCGGGTAGAATTGTCACCGACAGATTTTAAGCGAACGGTTAGAGTCATCGGATAATCAAGAACATCCGCCGAAGCGAACCCAGTTGCCCAACCTTTTGCTCCACGTCGTCCGATAATATTCGGCTCATCTTCGATAATGTCATAACCCAAAGACTCCATCGAGTCAATTAATTGAATGCGAACGGTTTTGATATTACCTGCCAAAACTTTTTTGACGTATAATTCCGTGGTTTGTTCCATCGAATTTGTACTGCTGCCCATATTATCCATAGTGTTTTGCTCAGAAGTTATCTTTGTATTGTTATACGAATTATTCTAACAGATGGTTTGTTTTTCGGTAATCGTCCGCAAGATCGAACGAAAGCAAAATCCCGTAATGAAACTTTTGTAGAAAAATGTTAATTATATTTCTATGAACGTAACACATTTATATTGCTCGGCTTGCGGCGAAGAATATGTCGCTAATGAATTGCATAATCTCTGCACAATTTGCGGAAAACCTTTACTTGTTAATTATGACTTGGTTGAAGTCGCTAAAACCTTAACAAAAGAATCCTTAAAAACACGCATTCCGACACTTTGGCGTTATGAAGAAGTTTTGCCGGTTGAAAATAACGAAAACCGCATAACCTTGGGCGAAGGTTTTACGCCTTTGCATCACGCAAAAACATTGGGCAAAAAATATGATCTGCCGAATCTTTTAATAAAAGACGAATCTGCAAACCCGACGCAAAGTTTTAAAGCTCGCGGAATGACAACAGCAATTTCGATGGCGAAGGAATTGGGTGTCAAGAAAGTTGCCGTTCCATCTGCCGGAAATGCGGCGGGAGCATTGTCGGCTTATGCGGCACTTGCGGGAATGGAAGCACATATTTTTGTGCCGTTGGACACGCCGAGAGCCTGTATTGTCGAATGCAAAGCACTCGGAGCAAATGTAAATTTGATTGACGGATTGATAACAGATTGCGGAAAAATTGTCGGCGAACGCAAAGATGCAGAAGGTTGGTTTGATGTTTCAACTTTGAAAGAACCTTATAGAATCGAAGGCAAAAAAACGATGGGTTACGAACTCGCCGAGCAGTTAAATTGGGAATTGCCCGATGTAATTTTTTATCCGACAGGCGGCGGAACAGGTTTGATCGGACTGTGGAAGGCTTTTGACGAAATGGAAAAAATGGGGTTTATCGGCTCATTTCGTCCGAGAATGATTTCCGTTCAATCCGAAGGCTGTTCACCGATAGTTGACGCATTTCATCAAAATTTAGATCATGGTGCAGACATTGAAAATCCACACACGGTCGCTTCGGGTTTGCGTGTTCCAAAAGCTGTCGGTGATTTTATAATGCTAGATATTCTGCGAAAATCCGGCGGAACTGCTGTTGCTGTTTCAGATAAAGATTTAGTTGCAGACGCAGAAGAGATCGGTGCCAGCGAAGGAATATTTGCCGCTCCCGAAGGCGGTGCTTTATTAACAGCTTTGAAAAAATTATTGGAAACCGGCGAAGTTAAAAATGACGAAAAAATAGTTTTATTTAACACAGGTTCAGGAATCAAATATTTGGAAGCCTTTGAATAAAATTGGGTGCTTCGATTTGAGAATCTATTGTTCAAAGTTCTGTAAAACGAAACTCAGCGGGAAGCGTAACTTCCAACATTTCCAGATCTTCAGAACAATTTGAAAATCCATATTTCATTCCGGCGGGCAATACTAAAGAATCTCCCGGGTTCAGCGAATCGTTTTTATTATTTTCACGCCTTAAAACCGCTTTACCTTGCAAAATAAATATAAAAACAAATTCCGCATTATGTTCGATTAGATCGGAAACGGGTGTTTCTGATGAAAAAGGACGAACGATTTTGACATCAGCCAAACCGCTCGTCGCATATTTGATCTTTGTCGGATAATAATAAAATCCGTTGATTCGCCAACTTTTTTCTAACTTGTCTTTTTGAACTGAATGAACAAAACGCTGCCCTTTAAATTCACGTTCGGGATCAAATGTTTTTGTCGGCAAAATCATTTCATTATCCGCAAAAGTTTCGTGTTCGGCGGGACAGGAAACCTCGATCACTTCAAGATTATCCGAACTTTCCAAAACTCTATGACGAATTTGCGGAGGTTGCAGAACGCAATCTCCGGCATTAAAAATAAACGGTTCGCCCTGGTCTTCATAGACGAGTTTTGCCCAACCTTTGTAACAATAGATCATCTGAAAACGGACTTTGTGAAAATGCACATAATCCGGCACTTCTCCGCCTGTGGGAATGTGTATATGCGAAGCGATAAAACGTCCGCCCAGACGATTTGGGATCAAATCTCTGTAACGCATTCCGGCACGACCTTTTATCCAATCTGCTGTTTCGGAAAATTTTGTCAGCACAAAAGTCGGCTTTAATTCAGGCAGGATCAAAGGCGGATTTGCTTCAACAAATTCGATCTTCACGCCATTTGGTGCGATGAGTTCAGTTTTTCCAACGGCATTTTTTTCGGGCGAATCACAAAGCAAACGAATCCGTATATTTTCATTTGTTTCGATTCCTTTTTCCAGACGTATCCGCAAACCGTAACCTGCAATAACGGCAACGGAAGGATTATCGGCGGGAAAGATAGAAATTATTTGGAAATTTAGATGCTCTGTAAAAAACTCAAATTTCTTATCAAGATCGGCACAGGGCAAAACCAGTTCGGCGGATTCGATGTTATTTTTTGATGTTTTTTTCAATGAAGATTCTATTTATTTGAATCGGTTTTTTCCGACGGTTTTTCAGTTTCTTTTGGAGTTTCAGGAATTGAGCAAGGAAAAATTGTCGCCTTTTTGATACGCACAGGTTCTTTTGGCTTTTCGTTTTCAACGTCCATTTTATTGATAGTTTCGACAACTTCAATTCCTTCCGTAACACGCCCGAATGCGGCGAATTTTCCGTCGAGCGTATTTGATGTTGTTAAAAGTATGAAAAAGTTTGTCGAAGCACTATTCGGTTCATCTGTGCGAGCCATTGAGATTATGCCTTTTTCGTGACGGATCGGATTCGGTTCGTCGGTAATTTTCTTGACCGCACGCCATTTCATATCGTTGGTTATATTTTCGTTTGTATATAGATCGCCGCCCTGTATAACAAAATTCGGCACGACACGATTAAAGGAAGTCATGTCTAAATAACCCAACGCAACTAAATTCAAAAAATTACGAACCGTTACGGGAGCAGATTCGGGAAACATTTCGAGCTTTATATTTCCTTTTTCCGTTTCAAACAAAACACATTTCGTCGCCATCGTTTTAACATCTGCGTCGTCATAAGGCTCTTTTTTTGCAGGCGTTTCGTCCGGTCGTTGATTCGTTTTTTGAACGGGCTTTTTTTCCGTTTCCGTTTCGGTTTTGTCCGTCGCGGTCGTTTGTGCATTTATTGCTGTGATCAATAAAAATAAACAAAATGCAATAGTTGTAAATTTTTTCATTTTTTGTAAATAATCCCCAAATATATTTTCCGACATTTTGATGCAATTTTAATAAAAAAGATAGCACAAAAATTGTAAGTATGTATTTGTTTATAAATTATATACAAATGCACTATCAGATATTATAATCATCAGATACACATCTTAAGAAATAGGGGATAAAACGAGATGAACATTGAAAACATTTACTTATTTGGACAACGAAAACATACGTCACATATAAACTCTACGACGAACGGACAAATGATCTTAAACGCAATTTTTTGGATGATATTGCTCGGTCTCGGTGCGTTATCTGCCACAGCGAAAACTTACGATCTCAACGAAACAGGACAAATTCGCCCGATCATCTCGGAAACAAAAACTACGGACGGCAAAGGGGCAAAATCGGAATTTTATTTTAACTATTCGATCTTTGAAAATGGAGCAAAGACAGAAAAATGGGTAATGCTTCCCGATGATAGAGATTGGAGTCGGCTTTCAAATCAGACAGTACGTATCAGCGGAAGTTTGAAGAATAATAAATTGTTCGGGAATTTTAAGGTTACGCAGTTGACCGAATTAACGGAGAGTTATCTGATCGCACCGCCACCGACCGAAGGACTTTACAAAATTGTTGCCGTTCCTTTAACAATCCAACCAACAACAGCTAAAACTTCTACCGTTTTGGAGACAACGCCGGAAGCGATCCGCAATACACTTTTTAATAACGCGAACTCGGTTAATAATTTTTATCTCGAAGCGTCTTATGGAAAGTTCGGTTTTACAGGTGTTCATCATCCGCAAGTAGATGTCGTGCCGGTAACGATACAAGCGACCATTTCATCCGATTGTCAGAATCAGATTGTTACGCAATTTACACCATTTGTTCAAAAGCGTCTGTTGGAGCAGAACATTGACACGACAGACGGCAGTGTTGATCTTGGGTTGATAATTTTTAATGATACGCCGGGCTGTCCGCCTTATCCGTTTGCAACTCGCGGAGCACTCGGACAACGCGGAGTTCCTTTGTGGGTTTGGATGCCGGAGAGTTGGTTTGTTACAGGTGCCGCAATTGTCGCCCACGAAATGGGACACGCACTTGGCGGAAATCATCCGCTCGTTGCCCGTTGCACGAACTTTGACGATCCGCAAACCTGTGTCTATTTTGATGCCGCCGACAGAGATTTTATGACGAGCAGCGGAAGATTTTATATGATGCCGAACAATTACGAGCGGCGGCGTTGGGGTTGGCATCCACCCGGTGCGTTCGATAATCCCGCGAACACGCTTTTCAACACCTACGATCTCCATTCGCCGATCCTTTCATTAGTTAGAGATGGAGTCCGACGCGGAAGATTTTATTTCCGAAGTTTGAGCGGAATTTACACAGGCACAGACATCTATCCCGAATCCCGCCGAAACTTCGGACAATTCGATAAATTTCAAGGATTGGACGAATCTTTTCTTTTAGGAATAGCCGTCCGCTACGGTAGAAGCGACTACGGCGACCCCGAAGCCTATTCGATCATACTCGATCCCAACGCTACTGAAGGACTCGAAGACGCACCGTTAAGGAAAGACCAACAGCTTTTCATCGGAGGAGTTTCCATCAAATGTATAAGAGAACATAATCCAAGTCGCGGAACTCAAATGAGAATCCAATGAATAAATGATCTGTCGGATAGTTTTGAAGTTGAACTTGAAATATCTCTGAAACGATGAATTGTTTGCGACAATTTTTACACAAATAATTTTTACTTTTTGCTGAGAGTTTTGCCATTTAAAAAAGGTTGAGAATTGATAATTGTCAATTCTCAACCTACATAAATTCTGAGACACTAATTTTTATCACATTATTGTGCAGCCATTTGTTTTCGCGGAAGTTTTTCATCCATCATTGCTGATTGATATGCAAATGCTGCCATAATTGTCGCATTTTGTTTCATATCATCAGCAACAATTCGGTCGAAATTATCTTGATTCGAATGATGTGTCAGAGGGCTGTATTCGATCGGGTCTTGAATAAACTGAAAACCCGGAAGTCCGATCGCATCAAACGAAAGATGATCCGTTCCGCCCGTATTATTGATGGTCAAAGTTGATGCTCCCATTTCGTTAAACGGTAATAACCAAGCACGAAAATATGGTGCGACATTTGAATTTCCTTGCAGATAAACTCCACGGAATTTTCCTGTTCCATTGTCCATATTGTAATATGCAGAGAACTTTTCATAGTCGGCTTTTTTGACGAGTTTTCCGGCTCCACCGCCCGTAAGTGCGGCAAATCTTCCGCCACCACCCTGCATTTCGCCGAAATGTTGTTTCACATATTCACGCGAACCGTTAAGACCTTGTTCTTCACCGCTCCACAAACCGACACGAATTGTCCGACGCGGTTTTAATCCTGCCGCCATAATAATTCTTGCCGCTTCCATCGCAACTGCCGAACCTGCACCGTTATCGGTTGCTCCGCCCGAAGCGTGCCATGAATCGAGATGTGCTCCAACCATGACGATCTCATCTTTTAGGTTTGGATCAGTTCCCGGAATTTCGGCGATCGTGTTATATCCCATCAAATCCTCATCGTGATATTGAGTTTGGATATTAACTTTCATTGTGATTTTTTGTTTGAGTTCCAGCATTCTGACGAGTTGATTATAATTTTCCGTTGCCATCGTCATTTGCGGAATCATTTTGCTTTCAGCTTCTTTGTCGTAAGAACTTAAACCGTTTCCGCCGAAAAGGTCTTGAATGGTTGTAGGCACTTTTCCACCGACACTTGAACCCGAAACAAAAACTGTTCCGCCGTCGCCTTTACTGCTGTTGTCAATCATTACAGCCGCACCTTCATCAAGCAGAAAATTCAGACTTTTAATTGCTAAAGCACGACTTTCAATAATGCGTTGAATCTGGTCTTGGGAAAAATTCTGTCCGCCTCTGCGATTTTCTATCGTTGAAGGATCGGGAGCATTTGCCATATCAAGCAACTGCGAATCCGTCCAACGTCTGCCGATTCCGTCAAAGTCCGGTTTTAAGGGGCGAATCTTGTCAACCAAAACGACCGCACCTTTTAATTTTCCTTGATACTTGGCAAAGTCCGCATCCGTTTCAATTTGAAGATGAACGACTTCGCCTGTAATTACACCTTTTGTGCTTGGCGACCAAGCCTTTGGATATGCGATCACAGGAAGTGCTTGCGGTGAAACAACCTGTGCCGAAAATTCTTTCAAAGACCAACCGCGTCCGAATGGTCCCCACGCTTCTAAACGGGCGTTTTGCATTCCCCATTTTGTCATCGTGTCGCGTGTCCATTCGTTGGCACGTTTCATATTCGGCGAATTCGTCAATCGTCCGCCGATCACATTTGTTAAATAACTCAAGGTATTCATTACCTGAGAATTTTCTCCCATTCCTTCTTTCTTGATTTTCTCGATTATTTCCGGCGGTGCTTGATAAACCTTCGAAGGCGAAGTTTTGGCAAAAGCAAACATCGGAACTAAAAGAACATAAAGCGAAAAAGCGATAGCTAATTTACGTCGTAGCATAATTATTTCTCCTGAATAAGTTTTTTGAATTTAAAAATAAGTTGGATTATGTCTATATTTATACCACAAAATAAACACAAAGGTTTCAACTTTATTCAAGAGGTCGGATTTAAATTTCGGATTTAAAGTGTAACTCCAAACTTTCCGGTCTAGTCGTAGATATAAACATTACTCCACCAAATAAATTTCAATCCTATATTTCTACTTTGATTCATCTTGTTTATTAATGCTTACGCAGCCCTGCGAACACAATCCGCAGGGTTGCGGACTCAATCCGCAGGGTTGCGAACACAATCCGCAGAGTTGCGAATTCATTCCGCAAGACCGCTAGCTCTTCCAGCGGAGTTGCTGGCTCTTCCAGCGGAGTCGCTGGCTCTTCCAGCGGAGTCGCTGGCTCTTCCAGCGGAGTCGCGGGCGCTTCCAGCGGAGTCGC
>JBGTHN010000638.1:0-6337 GCA_041746235.1 Pyrinomonadaceae bacterium
TAAAGAAAGAGTTGATATTCCTTTTGCTTCAAAAGTTATGGCAGATTATAACGGTGTGCAAACTCCTGTGATGCACGCTTGCGGACACGATACACACGTTGCGATGTTGATGGGAACGGCGGAAGTTCTTGCAGGGATGAAGGACAAAATTAAGGGAACGATCGTGTTTATTTTTCAACCTGCCGAAGAAGGTCCGCCCGAAGGCGAGACGGGCGGAGCAGAATTGATGGTTAAAGAAGGTGTGATGGACAATCCGAAAATTGATGCGATCTTTGGAATTCATATCAATTCGCAAACCGAGATCGGCACGATTCGTTATAAAAAAGGTGCGACGATGGCAGCTTCCGATTGGTTCAAAATCAAAATAAAAGGCAAACAAGCACACGGTTCTGCACCTTGGGCTGGAGTTGATCCGATCGTTACCGCAACGATGATTATCAACGGTTTGCAAACAATCGTTTCGCGTCAATCAATGCTGACGAAAGCACCTGTTGTAATTACTGTCGGCAAAATAAACGCCGGAGTTCGTGAAAACATAATTCCCGAAACTTTGGAAATGGCTGGAACGATTCGCACGCTTGATTCGGAAATGCAAAAAGACGTGCATCAAAAGATCAGACACACCGTTAAAACGATCGCCGAAAGTCAGGGAGCGACCGCCGAAGTTGAAATTGATACAAAAACTCTCGTTACATTTAACACGCCCGAACTCGTCGAAAAAATGTTGCCGTCGCTCGAAAAATCAGTCGGAAAAGGAAATGTAGTCGAAAGTGAATGGACGACCGGAGCAGAAGATTTTTCATATTTCGGCACAAAAGCACCTTCATTTTATTTCTTCGTCGGCGGAATGCCAAAAGGCAAAAATCCGGCGGAAGCGGCGGGACATCACACACCCGATTTTTATCTGGACGACAGCCGTTTAGATGTCGGCGTAAAGGCGTTTTGCAATATTGTTTTTGATTATTCCGAATAATTCACTTTTCTAAATCCATAAAAAATCGTCAGCCTTTTCTTTAAATGGTTGGCGATTTTTTTATTTTTTTTACAACTCTTGAAACATTAATTTCTATGTTGCGTAGAAACCACTAATCTTTATGACTAATTTCTAAATTTGTTCACGATACTATAAATAAAGGCTGGATTTATGTTTTTTTGAATAATATTCAAATGATTGAATAAAAATGAAATTTCTAAACACAATTTTTATATTGCTTATCTTATTTGCAAACAGTTTTGCTCAAACAAAAACTATTGATTTTGCCGAACTCGAAAAAATTATCAAAGATGAACTTGCCGCGACAAAAACTCCGGCTGCATCTGTTGCGATCATTTCCGGCGATAAAATTATTTTTGCCAAAGGTTTCGGAACGACGAGCGTTGAAGGTGGAAATCCGGTTACGGCGGACACGCTTTTTCGGATGGGTTCGACGACGAAAATGTTCACTGCCGCAACTCTTGTAAGCCTTGCAGATCAAGGAAAAATCAAACTTGATGCTCCAATCGGTAATTATATAAAGAATCTTCCGCCAAAAGTTTCTCAATTAACAGCACACAGACTTTTGAGCCAATCTTCGGGTTTAAGGGATTTACCAACGACTGTTTTTTCCAATGATGACAAGGGTTTGGGAGAAAACATACTTCAATGGAAAGATGACGTCTTTTTTACCGAACCAAACAAGATTTATTCATATTCAAGTGCAAATTATTGGTTAACGGGATTTCTTGCTGAAGAAATTTACGGCAAACCTTATTCGGATGCGGTTGCGGAATTAATTTTAAGACCGCTTGGAATGAATCGTTCGACGATCCGTCCGTTTGAAGCGATGACTTATCCACTTGCACTTGGACATAATATTAATAAAGGAAATGCGGAATTGGTTCGTCCGATTGATAACAATTCGGCGAAATATCCGGGCGGTTCGCTATTTTCGAGTGCGAATGAATTGTCGCGTTGGGCAATTGCAATGTTGAATAATGGCAAGGTTGACGGCAAACAAATCCTTTCGCCGTCGGTTATTGAACAATTGCAAAAACCGCAATTCTATCTGCCCGGCGAAGAAAAAGCTTTTTATGGTTACGGTCTTATCGGATTTACGGATCGTGGCATAAAAACTATTTCGCATGGCGGTGCTTCTCGCGGATATGGTTCGATGATCTTTTTTGCTCCCGAACAAAAAATTGCCATTATCGTTCTGGCAAATACAAGCGGTCAAACTTTGCCGAAGACAAGGCAAAAAGCTTTGGAAATGCTTTTGCCACTTAAACCTCAAAAAACCGAACAACCGAAAAATCTGGAAATAACTGTGGATGATATAAAGCGATTTGTCGGGACATATCAACACGCACCGCAAGTCTGGGAATTTTTTGCAAAGGATGGAAAATTTTTTATCAAAGAAGATGGCAAGGATTTTGAGTTGAAGAAGATCGGCAAAAACGAATTTGAATATGAACAAGGCGGCGTTTTATTCGTGCCGAATGAAAAGGGTGAATTTGAACATATTTTTATGGGCTTATATGCGGCAAAAAAAGTTGAGTAGAAAATATGAAGAGTAAAAAATGGATTCAAAAATGCGATGTTGATGAAAGCAATCTACCGATTCCGACGCAGATAATTTCCAACGAAGAATTTGCACCGATAGACCAAACCGACGAACAGAAACAAGTTGAGCATCGTTTGATCGAGATTGCTTCGGAAAGCTCCAAAAAACTCGGTATTTCGCGTCGCCGTTTTTTAGCTTCGACCGGCGGAATGGTGGCGGCATTTTTGGCGATGAATTCGGTTTTCGGAAAATTCTTTGATGTTGACGAATCCGAACTTTATGAGCCGTTCGCTTCGGACGAAAAGTTTCCGAAAAAAACATTTATTTTTGACATTCACACACATCACGTTGCCGCACCGAAAATTATCAAAGTTCCGGCATTGCTTCGCTATCGCGAAGTCGGCGGGATCTGGGGCAACAAAGATCTGGTCGGGAAAGAGCATAAATGGGAAGATTTATATCTCGCCAATTATATTAAAGAAATGTTTCTAGACAGCGATACTTCAATGGCAGTAATCACCGGACTTCCTTCAAGCGATGACTCCCAAAATGTGCTGACACCCGGCGAGATAGTCGAATCGCGTGCCGAAATAAATGGCTTGGCTAAATCAAAACGGATTCTAGCTCACGGACTTTTCTCACCCGATCTGGGCAAATCCGATCTGGAAGCGATGCACAAACAATTTGAGCAGTTGAAAGTCGAGGCTTGGAAAGGCTATCCCGGACAACCGCTTGCCGATGGAAGCGTCGGTTGGTGGATGGATGATGAAAAAATCGCATATCCGTTTTACGAATATTCGCGAAAGATCGGCATCAAAAACATCTGCGTTCACAAAGGTTTGCCCTTGCCGGGTTGGGAAATCGAACATTCCAGCCCGAAAGATGTCGAAAAAGCCGCGAAGGATTTTCCCGATCTGAATTTCTTGATCTATCACGCCGGCTTCAAAGGTGTCAGAGATGCGATGCCTGCCGTTGAGGATGATTTTAAGACGAAAACCAACATTCCGTGGATTACCGATTTATGCGAGATGAAAAAGCGTAATCCGAAGATGAAAAACGTCTATATGGATTTGGGAACGACGTTCGGAATGACCGTTATTACACAGCCAAAACTTTGTGCATTTATGCTCGGTTTGATGATTCAGGCATTCGGCGAAGATCACGTTTTATGGGGAACAGATTCGATCTGGTGGGGAAGTCCGCAATGGCAGATCGAAGCATTTCGCCGTTTGCAAATGCCCGACGATCTGATGAAGCGTTTTAAGTTTAAGTCTTTGACGGACAAAGTGAAAGCTAAGATCTTTGGACTAAATTCGGCGAAAGTTTACGGCATTAACGCAAAAGAGAAAATGAACGCGATTCCGACGGATTATGTTACGAAACTAAAGGAAAAATACCGTGCAGACGGAGCAATGCCTTCAAATACGCAATATGGATGGATTTTGCAGAAGTAAGTTTGGACTGGAAAAAAATGTTGAGTTTAAGTCATAAAAATTATTTTGAAAAGTTGGCGGTTTGCCTGATTTTATTTATTTTATTTCAACAGGCAAACGGTCAGCATCACCATCAAACCGAATATGCTCCGGCGTTTGATATTGCTTCGCTTCCCGCTCCGCCTTTGATGAAAAATATCGGTTCAAGCAATTTTAAGATCACGACGAAATCCGAATCGGCACAGAAATATTTTAATCAAGGCTTGAATTTGCTTCACGCTTTTTGGGATGTCGAAGCGTATCGGGCTTTTCGGGAAGCCGTCCGTTTGGATGAAGATTGTGCGATGGCATATTGGGGAATTTACAACGCACTCGGACAAAATTCGCAGGAAATGGCACAGGAAAGAGAAGCGGCTTTGAAAAAATCGTTTGAATTAATGCCAAAAGTTTCAGATCAAGAGCAATATTACATACGGGCGATCTCTTTGCTTGCTGAACAAGGCAAAGGTCGAGCCGCTTGGATCAGCGAAATGGAAGCATTGATTGATAAATATCCGAATGATGTCGAGGCAAAATTGCTTCTGGCAAATTCTCTTTCGAGTCCGGCGGGAAGCTATTTCCCAAATGGAAGACCGCGTGAAGGGAAAATTTACGGGCAGATGATCTTGAAAAATCTGTTGGTAACAAATCCCGAACACATCGCGGTTCATCATTATTGGATTCACGCCGTCGAAAACAGTTCGCGTCCCGAAGAGGCTTTGCCGAGTTGCGAAAAACTCGAAAAGATCGCTCCGAATTCCGGTCATTTACTGCATATGCCCGGACATATTTATTATCGTCTTGGAATGTATGAAAAGGCTCGCAAGGCGTTTTTAACTTCTCTGGAATTTGACCAAAAATATATGAAGGAGCAGAAAATTCATCCGATAAATAATTGGAACTACACGCACAATCTTGATTATCTGGTCGCGAATTCGGCGGAAGAAGGTCGTTATAAAGAAACCACCAAATATGCAAAAATGCTCGCCGGTGTGCCTTCGGACGATCAACGTCTTAAAGCGACCGGACTTGGTTATTTGCTTTATGGTGGTTACACGGCTTTGACGCGTTTGCAGATGCGTTTCGGTTTTTGGGATGAAGCGATCAAGGAAGTCCAAACTTCACTCAAAAATGATCCGCCCGAAACTCTTTCGGAAAAATATCAGGCGGGAATTTTGAGTTATTTAAGGGGAATGAATGCGATAGAAAAGGAAAATGCCGAAGATGCCGAAAAAAATGCACTAGAACTTGAAAAGCTGATTCAAGAACTTTCTACGCAAAGACCTCAGCAAGCGTCGGATTGGTATTTCGGTTATGCGTCGAGAGTTCTCGGCGTTCATCTTTTGGATCTACGCGGTTCAAATTTGAGCGTTCAGGGCAAACACGACGGAGCGTTTAAATTGCTTAACGAAGCGATCGAAAAGGAGAAAAATCTCGGTTATTGGGAACCGCCACATTATACTCGCCCGGTTTTGGAAAGTTTGGGTGCGGCATTTATCAGAGCCGAAAAATTTGAGGAAGCCGGACAAACTTTTGAAAAGGTTTTGAAGGTCAGACCGAACAGCGGTTTTGCATATCTGGGAATTGCCAAAACTTATGCGAAAGCCGGAAATAAACAGAAAGCGGTGGAGTTTTATCAAAAATTTTTGAAAGTCTGGCAGAACGCAGACAAGGATTTACCCCAAATTAAGGAAGCAGAAAAACAGATTCAATAAAAAAAGTCTTTATAAGAGGTCAGTTATGAATAAAATTATTTTTGTCTTAATAATCATTTTGATCGGTAATATTGCTGTTTTAACGCAAACCGTCGCATTTACAAATGTAAACGTAATTCCGATGGACAAAGAGCGTGTTTTGAAAGATCAAACTGTGCTAGTTCGTGATGGATTTATTGTTGAGATCGGTAAAAAAGTAAAAGTGCCGAAAGATGCGTTAAAGATTGACGGGAAAGGAAAATATCTGATTCCCGGACTTGTTGATATGCACACGCATCTGCTTTCGGATGGCGATGATTATCCCGATTCGATTGCCGAAGATGAATTAAAGGTGATGGTTGCAAATGGCGTAACAACAATTCGTTTGATGATTGGCACGCCGGAACAGCTTGTTTTACGGGCAAAATCGGCAAAAGGTGAAATTATTGCACCAACGATTTATGCGGCAAGTCCGCATCTGACGGGAAAAGAACAGGGAAATGATTTTGTCGTGAAAACCGAAGAAGAAGCACGCGAAGCCGTCAGAAAATCAAAAGCGGCGGGTTACGATTTTATAAAGATCACGACTTTTATTGATAGTAAGGTTTATGAGGCGGCGGTTGATGAAGCC
>JBGTHN010000639.1:0-3255 GCA_041746235.1 Pyrinomonadaceae bacterium
AGATGCCCGGAAGGTTGTATTGTCTAACTTGATGGAGTTTGTCCGCATAAATTTGAGAGTTATTTTCTTGAATTGGGACTTATCTAAAACCGAGATATTTTAATTGGAATAAAAAATTATGGAAGTAATAGTAGGTGCAAATCAACTTAAACAGCAGGTTGGTGTGTTGCAGGGAATTCTGGCAAAAAAAGAAACTATTCCTATCTTGAGCAGAATCAAAATTGAAGCTAGCGATAATGGTGATCGGCGTTGTTGCATAAATAGGTTGCGGAAACGGATAAGTGGTAAGATTTTTCTACCATGAAAAAGAAATGCCAATACCGCATCCGCAACTGGTCTAAGTATAACCGAAGTTTACGAAATCGTGGAAGTCTTACTTTTTGGATTTCTGATGAGTTGATTGACAATTGGATTGAAGAAGAAAAAACGGGCGAGCGAGGTAGTTCGCCAACATATACCGATGAAGCCATCAGAGCGATAGCAACGATCAAATTTGTGTTTCATCAAGCGGGGAGACAGACGTGTGGTTTGGTCGAGAGTATTTTTGAGTTGATGAAGATTGATTTGCCGGTTCCAGACCACAGCACTTTGTCGAGAAGGATGGCTGGATTGGAAGTTGAACTGCCACTTGTTCCAAGCAAAAAGGCACGGCATATTGTGTGTGATTCGACGGGGTTAAAAGTTTATGGTGAAGGCGAATGGAAGGTTCGCACTCACGGTTACAGCAAACGCCGAACGTGGCGGAAGTTGCATTTGTTTGTTGATGAAGTGACTAATGAAATAGTGATGTCGGGAGCAAGTGGAAATGATATGTCAGATGGCGAGATGTTTGTTCAGATGATTGGTCAGACCGATGAAGAGATAGATCAAGTCAGTCTGGACGGGGCGTATGATCGGAAAAAGGTGTATCAAGCGTTGGAAGAAAAAGAGATCAAAAAAGCGGCGATTCCACCAAGAAAAGGAGCAAAGATTTGGAAACACGGTAACAGCAAAGGCGAAAAGCTGTTGCGAGATGAAAACTTGCGACACATCAGACGAACAGGCAGAAAGAAGTGGAAGCAGGAAAGCAACTACCATCGGCGAAGTTTATCGGAAACAGCAATGTTCAGATATAAGACAATATTCGGAGATAAATTAGATTCAAGAAAACAAGAAAATCAGTTTCAAGAAATGAACATCAAGAGTGCGATATTAAATCAAATGACGCATTTGGGAATGCCGGACAGTTACAAAATAGAAAAATAAACATAAATTAGAAAATTAGAAGTTTACTGATTTATGCAACAAAGCCAATTGAAATTAGTAAATGTCTGAGATTTAAATCTATTTGCTATTTATTACTCACCTCCAAGGTCTTGAAA
Organism: Pyrinomonadaceae bacterium; assembly: GCA_041746235.1. Lineage (GTDB taxonomy): Bacteria > Acidobacteriota > Blastocatellia > Pyrinomonadales > Pyrinomonadaceae > Aridibacter. Next base: position 1,362 of record JBGTHN010000639.1, read on the forward strand.
CATAATAACCTTTTCTTGATCGAATCGTTAAATTTTTATCGGATTTTATTTTTAGATCAATGGTGCGAAACCTGTTGTCTTTTATTTCGTTGTCAGGATAATAACCAAGAATATATTGTTCGGAAAGTTCGACGGAAATCTGATTAAAAGCGGTGTCGAGTTCGCGTTCGTCAACCGGGGAATAAACTGCTCCGCCCGTCTGTTCGGCTAAAACTTTCATACGTCTTTCCGCCGCCAAAGCCCGTAAATTCGCACTTCCATCACGAGTTCCGGTGCGTTTATAATTCTCAAATTCGTTGGTGTGAACAATATAAACCTGACAATTATTTTGCTGGACGGCTTTGACCATTTCATCAAATGTCGTATCACTCAAAGTGTCCTGACCATCCGAAACAATGACGATTACACGCCGTCCGACATAATCCTGTAAATAGTTTGAAGCCTGGACGATTCCATCGTGAAGTGCGGTTGCTCCTTCCGGTGGTGATAGATTTTTAATCGAGTTGATTAAGGTCGAAACATCTTTTGTAAATGGTTGTTCAAGTTGCGTAATTGAAGCAACCGAATAAAGTGCGGCAAGGTCTTTTTCGGGACGAATGATTCGTTTAAAAAACCGAATCGCCGCCTTTTGCTCAAACTCCCGTGCGACCGTTACGCTTGAACTGTTATCGAACAAAAGTGCCAGACGCACAGGACTTTCTGAGCGAAATAACTCGCCGATCTCTACCAAATTGTTATCAATTTTCAGTTCAAAATCCTTTAATTCAAGCGTCGTAACGGCACGTCCGGTGAGAGTGTCAATTACCGAAACAGGAATCGGAATAAGTGTCGCTTCAATGTTTATTTCATCGTCGTCTTTGTTTGCTTTCGGAGTCGGAGTCGGCGTTGCATTTGGCTTTGGTTTGTCCGAAATAATCTGCGTCGGCAAATAAGTTATATTCTTATCATTTTTCGTCTTGTCGGTTTCCGTTTCAGGCTTTTTTTTCACACGCCCGCTCTGAGCGAAAGCAGGTATCACCAATGCGAAAATTAAAATTGTGAGCAATAAATTACGAGCCATAATTTTCTGGTTTGATGTTTCAAACTCTAAATAAGTTATCCGATTAAACTATTACTTTGTTAAACCAACAAAAGTTTCACACCTGCAACCAATAAAACCAATGCCAAAGCTCGACGCAAGACAATTGAATTAAAATATTTGCTTCCAAATGTTGAACCGATTATACCACCGATTACTGCGACAATTATCCAAATTCCAACGCTTGAAGGAAGATTTAACGCATTTTGATGATTTCCTAGAAGTCCTGCAATAGAATTTACCAATATAAACATTGCCGAAATTCCCGCCGCTTTTTTTGTTTCCGTCCAATCGGTTAAAAGCAAAATAGGTGTTAGGAAAATTCCGCCACCAACACCGATCAAACCCGAAGTTAATCCAATAATCGCCCCAATTATCAACGCCAACCAAAGCGGATGTTTTGAAACTGTTTCTTCCTTGTTATTGTCGGAGGTTTCTTGCTTATTATTAAATTTCCAAGCAAGTCGAAATGCCGCAAAAAGCAAAACCAATCCCAACAAAACTTTATAATAATGAATCGGTAAGTTTATCGTTCCGCCGAGAAACGCAAATGGAATCGAAGCAACTGCAAACGGCAAAAAGACTTTCCACGAAAAATATCCACGTCGGTAAAATTGGATTGTAGCGATCGTGGAAACAAATATATTTAAGGCGAGTGCCGTCGGTTTTGTAACATTCGGTGCGACTGCAAAAAAAGCCATTACAGCTAAATAACCACTTCCGCCGCCATGTCCGACTGACGAATACAAAACGGCAACCAAAAAGATTGCCGCTAAGATTAGTAATTCAAAACCATCCATATTTCTTTAGAGTTGC
>JBGTHN010000640.1:0-3330 GCA_041746235.1 Pyrinomonadaceae bacterium
CGAGTAAATATCTAACATTTGTTTCATAATGAAAGATAATTTACACTTTTTTCAATTATCGCGTAAGGTGAGTTACTAACATATTATTATGTAAATTGTTTTGTTTAATAAACTGACCAAAACAATTTATAAGACTAGCAAATTAACTTTAATTTGTCTAGTTTGTGAATAATAGGCATTTTTAAATTATTGTCAAATGCAAAAATATACATTTATTTTGAGCTGGTAAAATTTATTCTTTGATAGACTAAATAGGTTTGATTTTGTATAGTTCAACAATCTATTTGTTCAATGGAGAATGATTCTTAAATATGCAAGAACGCCGCAGAGGAGATCGCCATGTAATTTCGTTTCCAATTCGTGTTAAATGGAAAACTGAAGATGGCACACAAATTATTGAAGAAGGTTTAACCGAAAACATTGGAGTTCGCGGTGCATTAGTGTTTTTGCCCAGACAACTCCCGCAAGTTGGAAGCACAGTTAAATTAATTATAACGGAAAATGCTGACGACGAGGTTGCTGTGCTGGCGGAGGTTTTGCGGATAGAAAGAAACGCTGCTCATCCGCAAGCCGCTTTGCAACTCACTAAACATTTTAAATTATGGAAAGAAAAGGTCTGGCAATACGCTGGTGATGTTCTTGCCAATGAAGAACCGGAAGTTCTTGAAGAATGGTAATTCATAAATTTTAAATGGTTAATTGGTATTAAATGCTTAAAAGTGCTTTCTCTTTATTAAATAACGATTTATTACCAATAACTAACAAATCCTATGAAAATTTTAGTTCTTGGAGCAGGTCGTATGGGTTACGGAGCAGTTTATGACCTTGTCTACAATTCGCCCGATGTCGAGCAAATTACTATTGCTGATTCAGATTTTTCCAAAACTGAAGAAATCGCTCAAAAAATAAACTCTTCCAAACTCTCAGCGATTCAATTAGACGTTTCAAAAAATGAACAAGCCGTTTCTGCAATGCAAAAGCACGATTCGGCAATTTCGTGTGTAAATTATTGGCATAATCTCGAACTTTCCAAAATTGCTGTCGAAACTTACACAAATTTTTGCGACCTCGGCGGAAATAATTATGTTGTGGACAAACAACTTGAATTAGATGTTGAAGCAAAAAAAGCCGGAATAAATATAATTCCCGATTGCGGACTTGCTCCGGGAATGGTTTCGGTTTTGGCGATGCACGGTGCGAAAAGGTTTGACGAAATAGAAGAAATTCACATCAGAGTCGGTGGTTTGCCACAAGTTCCGAAAACTTCCCTCAAATATCAACTTGTTTTTAGCGTTGAAGGTTTAATAAATGAATATATCGAAAATGCTCGGGTGATTCGTGACGGAAAAATAACAGAAATTGAATCAATGACTGAATGCGAAAGCCTTGCGTTTGAAGATTTTCCCGAACTCGAAGCATTTCAAACTTCGGGTGGAACTTCGACCTTACCAGATACATTTTTAGGCAAAATAAAAGAACTCGATTACAAAACAATTCGCTACGCAGGACATTGCGACAAATTCAAAACGATGATTGATCTTGGTTTGTGTTCGAGCGAAGAGATCGAAGTTGACGGAAAAAACATCAAACCACGAAGAGTTTTCGGCGAACTTCTCCAAAAACATCTTCCCGCAGATGAACCCGATTATGTTTTGATTCGCCTTGAATTTGTCGGTAAAAAAGATGGCAAAACAAAACGTCTGAAATACGACATCATTGATAAATTTGATGAAGAAACAGGTTTAAGTGCGATGATGCGAACGACATCTTTTCCCGCTTCAATAATTGCTCAAATGATGGCAAAAGGCGAAGTTTCGACTCGTGGAGCAACTCCACAAGAAAAAGTCATTGATTCAGAAAAATTTGTCACAGAACTCGCACGGCGGAATATTATTATAAGTGAAAGCTGAAAACTGAAAACTGATAAGTAAAAAAACTTTAGCATCGAATTTTTACCTATCAACTATCAGTTTTTACTTATCAGCTAAACTACGATGAAATACTTCTGGATAATTCTCATCTCTCTTCTTATTCTCGGCTTAATCGGCGTGATTTGTGCGTATCTCATTAATTGGCACGTTCAATCTTATGGTGTTAATAAAATAAAACAGACAGTGAAGATGTTCCAAACGAAGAACCTCCAAGAGTTGCAATTGTCTATAGTGCGGCGGTTTACAAAAGCGGCAAACTTTCCGATGCTCTTTATGACAGAGTTTTTACAGCAGTCGAACTGTATAAAGCGGGAAAAGTTAAAAAACTTTTGATGAGCGGCGATAATTCCCGGAAAGGTTATGATGAACCAACCGCGATGAAAAATGAGGCTGTTAATCTTGGAGTTCCCGAAAATGATATTGTAATGGATTTTGCAGGTCGTCGAACTTATGACACTTGTTATCGTGCAAAAGAAATCTTTGAAGTTAAAAAAGCACTTCATGTTACGCAGGAATTTCATCTACCTAGAGCGATTTATCTTTGCGAAAAAATCGGCGTTGAAAGCATCGGAATTAAAGCAAATCGTCGAGTATATAAAGACGAAAAGGCTTGGGCAAAACGTGAATTTCTTGCGGTTTTGAGTGCTTGGTTTGAAATAAATTTTATTCTGTTTGAACCGATTGGTGGCGAAAAAGAACCGATTGACCAATAATTTGATTGATGAAAAATGTCAGTAAAGATTTTAAATTCCAATATAATGAAATACTTCCAACTGAAGAAATTTCACATCTCGCATTTTGTTTTTTTGAATTTACGATTGAAGGTATTTCTTCCGCTCCGATTCCACACGAAGTTTTTCCCGATGGTTGTATTTCTTTGCTTTATCGTCGAAACGAACGGCTCAATTTGAATTTGCTTTTGCTAAAAGGCTTGAGTCTTAAAACTTTTCACACAGAGGTTTTCGCTGATGATATTCATTGGGGCGTAAAGTTTTCGCCCGCCGCTTGTGAAAAAATCCTGCGGTTTAATCCAAATAATATTCCAACACAACCAGTTTTCGACAATAAGATATTGCCTCATTTAACAGCAGGATTGTCTGACAAATTAAATAAGTGCAAAAGTTTTGCCCAATCTGTTTCAATCTTTGAAGAAATTTTAATAAATCTTAAAATTGAAAAAAATGAGATTGATGAAAAAATCGTGCAAGCTGTTAAATTAATCGAAAAGGGCAAAGGCGAAGCGAAAATTTCCGAGGTTGCAAAAGCTGTTGATTTAAGCACACGACAATTAGAAAGACGTTTTAGAAAAAATTCCGGTGTCACTCCGAAGCAATTTTCAAGAATTTGCAGACTTCGTGCGACGGCGATCAACCTTATTGAAACCGATATGAATTGGGCA
>JBGTHN010000641.1:0-3555 GCA_041746235.1 Pyrinomonadaceae bacterium
GAAATTACTGCGAAGGTTCGTTTAGACTTAATTGATGAATATGAGCAATTTATGCGTGAGATGCATATTCCCGATCTGCTTGAAACCGAGTATTTTGAAGGTTCGGAAATGGCTCGGGTTACGGATGGAGTTTATCGTGTAAGATATTTAGTAAAAGATCGTGAAACACTTGAAAAGTATTTTGAAACGGACGTGGAAAAACTTCGGGAAGATTTTGTTAAAAACTTTCCCGAAGGCGTTGATGTTTCACGTAACATTTTAGAAGTTATTCAAACTTGGGAAACTTAGAGCAGATCGGGGTTTTTCACAACCGCAATAAATGGCAGATTTCTAAATCTTCCGGCAACGTCTAAGCCGTAACCCACGACGAATTCATTTGGAATTGTAAAACCGCAATAATCAACCTTTAATTCTTTGTTAATACGCGGTTCGGGTTTATCAAGCAACGTAGCGAGTTTGATGGAATTTGCTCCGCGTGTTCCGAAGATGTCAACTAATCTCGTCAGAGTTAAACCCGTGTCAATAATATCTTCGATAATAATCACATCTTTGCCACGAATCGGTTTCATCAAATCTTTTAGAATCTCGACATCGCCCGTTGAAACAGTTCCGTCTTTATAGCTTGCGACCGCCATAAAATCTATTTCCAACGGCAGATCAATTGCCCGCATTAAATCCGCCATAAAAACGCACGAGCCTTTTAAGACACCGACAAGAACGACATCTTTATCAGCATAATCGCGTGTGATCTGTTCGCCTAATTCTTTCACTCTAGCCGCAATTTCTTCGGCAGAGAACATTGTTTCGAGGTTAGAATTTGTAAATTCCGTGGAATCTTTTGCTGCTTGTGTTGACATAGGTTTTTAACTCCGATATTTGATTGAAAATGTATTTGGCAATACTATTTCAAGAAGTGAAAAGTGACAAGTGATAAGTGATAAGTTTTTTCATATTTTGTGCAATTATGGCTGAAAATAAACAAAATCGTGAGCAAATCCGTGAATTGGTTAGAAGCGTTTTGGATAATGTTCCCGTTGAAGATAAACCGCAGGAAAATTTGCCGAAGCACGTTGTTGTCAATTCTTTGCAGGATTCGTTTGATAAAGAATTTGATCGTGATGAATCGGCAAAATCTCTTTTGACCGAAGATGATTTTCACGGACTCGAAGAAGGTGCAAAAGTTCGCGTCGCAGAGAATGCGAAATTTACTCCTTCGGCAAAGGATTTTGTGAATGAGAAAAATATTAAACTTATTTATAAAACTTCACGAAATGATTCGTTAAAAGTAAAATCCGTTGGAGTCGGATGCGATCACGGCGGTTTTGAAATGAAGGAACAATTAAAAGATTTCTTGAGCGAATTAGGTTTGCACGTCCGAGATTTTGGCACAAATTCAAAAGACGCGGTAGATTACCCCGATTTCGCACACGCTGTTGCTCAATCAGTTTCACAAAATCACATAGACGTTGGAATAATCATAGACGGAGCCGGAATCGGTTCGGCAATGGCGGCAAATAAAGTCCCGAATGTCCACGCTGCCGCTTGCTACAATGTCGCTCTCGCCAAAAATTCCCGCGAACACAACGGAGCAAATGTTCTAACTTTAGGAAGCGGACAAAATTCATTTGCGGAAATCAAAGAAATTGTAATGGCGTTTATGACAAATGAAATTACTGAAGAACGGCACAAAAAGCGTGTTGGAAAAATTGATGCGATTGAAATGCAATATAAAAATTGAAAATAATGTTTCCAGATTCAAAAAAGCCGACTGACAAACAACGTAAAGGATTTCTAAAGATGATTCACAATGCCTTTTTGGAAATTAGAATTCTAGGTTGGGAAGAGAAGTCTGAACGGGCGGCTGATCTAGCTGATGCTTTTCACAATCTCCCTATATATTTGGAGTCAGAAGATTTCAATTTTAATTACTTTCGGCAATGTTTAGAATCATTTCATCGGAAACATCCTGCAAATGGAGATTTTGATTACATAAAAATGCTGGAAAAAGTAATCAACAATGAAGATTTAGATTAGTTAATTACAAATTAATTGCGGACATTGAAAAAGGTGATAAAATATCAAATAAAACGAGGTGAAAATCTATGGAAAACGTAACAACAGAAGTATCTCCAAAAGTTGCACCGCAAACTAAGTTTGAAATTCCGAACGATAAAATTTCATATCAAAAATTTCTTGAATGGAACGGTGAAGTAGGTTGGTTTGAGTGGGTTGATGGAGAGGTGATTGAAATGAGTAATCCGAGTTTAACGCATCAAGATTTATCAGATTTTCTGACATCATTATTGAGATTTTTTATTGAGGCAAAAAGACTTGGCAGAGTTGTTTCAGCTCCTTTTCAGATCAAATTTGATTTTCGTCCATCGGGAAGACAGCCTGATATTATGTTTATTTCAAATGAGAATCTACATCGTTTGGAGAAGCAATATGTTGATGGAACAGCAGATTTAATAATTGAAATCGTATCGCCCGAAAGCGTTACACGAGATACTTTAGATAAATTTGAAGAATACGAAAAAGCAGGTGTGAAAGAATATTGGATTCTTGATTACAAAACCCGCACAGCAAATTTTTATGGGTTTGAAGGCGGAAAAAAATACAAGCAATTGTTACTTAAAGCAGATGGAATATTTGAAAGCGGTGTGATTGAAGGGCTTTGGATAAAAACTGATTGGCTTTGGCAGGAAGAATTGCCGAATTTGATGGATGTTTTGAAGGAATGGAAATTAGTCTAGTCCAAAGTCCAATGTCTGTTAGAATTCGTTGACTTTGGACTTTGGACGCGGGACTTTGGACATAGGGATTATGAATAACGGAAATTACGAACAACTTGTAGAACAGATCACAGATTTGGTTTTATCGCGGCTTGATGATGATTATTGTCCGACGTTTTGCCGTGCGGATGTTGAGCGAATCGTTGATGCGGGAGCTTCGAGAATCGGGATCGTTTTGGGTGAAACAGCGACGGCACACGATTGGGCGAGTCTTATTGACCACACACTTTTAAAACCCGAAGCAAGCGAAAATGATATTAAAAAACTTTGTGACGAAGCGGCGGAATTCGGTTTTGCATCGGTTTGTGTAAATCCTGTTTGGGTAAAAAAAGCGAGTGAGTTTTTGCAGGGAAGTGATGTTCCCGTCTGCACCGTGATCGGCTTTCCGCTTGGTGCAACCTTGCCCGATGTAAAGGCTTATGAAGCACGCCGTTCGATATTTAACGGTGCGAGCGAAGTTGATATGGTTATCAATGTCGGTGCGTTGAAATCGGGCGATGATTGTGCGGTTGAAGATGACATCAAAGCGGTTGTCGAAGCAGCACACGAGAATGGCGTTTTGTGCAAAGTTATTATCGAAACGGCTTTGCTTGATAAAGAAGAAATTGTGCGGGCGTGTATCGCTTCAAAAAATGCCGGAGCGGATTTTGTTAAAACCTCGACAGGATTTTCCAAAGGCGGAGCGACGGTTGAAGATGTCAACTTGATGCGTCGCACGGTCGGCAAGGCTCTGGGAGTCAAAGCAAGCGGCGGCGTGAAGGGA
>JBGTHN010000642.1:0-2252 GCA_041746235.1 Pyrinomonadaceae bacterium
GGCAATCGGTAGATTAATAACGGTTGTTGCTTTGGCGGGAACTTTTCTGGTTGGACTTTTTGGAGTTGTTTATCTGCAATTACGTGGAGCAGAAATTGAAATTCCAAAGGTTGTCGGAAAAAATTTTAATGACGGAAAAGATGAGTTGACGCAAAATGGTTTGCGAATCAAAAAAATTGCAACCAGATATAGCAACGAAAAGCCGAACACAATTTTGGAACAACGTCCGAAAGCCGGTGAGATTGCAAAAACAGGTTTAATGATTTCGGTTGTCGTAAGCGAACCGAATCCCGATGGCAGTGAAGCACCTGTGGATGTTAAGGATGATAAAGAGGCAATCGAAGAAATTGAATCATTGCCGGAATTAAAAACCGATAAAACAAAGAAAAAGACAACTAGCAAAACGAATAAACCGGACACCAAAACAAGAGATGTAGTTGGTAAGGACAAGAAAACATCAGACGAAAAGAAAACGGATGGTGATGATAAAAAATCCGATGACACCAAGAAAACGGACGGCAATGATAAAAAATCCGATGATACAAAAAAGGATAATCCAACACCGCCAAAGTCTGATAAACCGACAACTCCAAAAAAGGATGACAAAAAGCCGATATCGGGTGGTGATTCACGTTCGAGAAAAGTCCCACCAAGCAACTTATAACAATATATAAGCAACAAATTATCTAACTTTTTGAAAAATGAATATGTTTGAAATTGCACCATCAATTTTATCGGCGGATTTTACACGCCTAGCAGAAGAAATAGATGCGGTCAAAGCAGGCGGAGCTACTGTTTTGCACGTTGACGTTATGGACGGACAATTCGTTCCGAACATTACTATCGGGTTGCCGGTTGTGAAATCGCTTAGAAAAGCGACTGATATGACAATTGATTGTCATTTAATGATCGAAGAACCGAGTCGTTATGCCGTCAGGTTTGTTGAAGCCGGTGCCGATATGGTTTCTGTTCACGTTGAGGCAGATGTGCATTTGCACAGAACTTTAACAGCGATTCGTGAGGCTGGCGGAAAGTCAGGCGTTGCGATAAATCCGGGAACGCCACTTGGAGCATTAGAAGAAGCATTGCCTTATGCAGATTTTATTTTGCTTATGTCGGTCAATCCGGGATTTGGCGGTCAGAAATTTATAAAAACTTCGGTTGATAAATTACGCAGGTTGCGTGTAATGATTGATGAAGGTGGATTTGATACAAAAATTGAAATTGACGGTGGCGTTGATTTCAATAATATTGCCAAATTGGTTGATGCAGGAGCAGAAATTTTTGTTGCCGGTTCTGCCATTTTCGGTGGCGGAAAACCGACTGAAGCTGTCAAACAAATGATTGATGCGGCAACAGTTTGGGTTTAAGAAGTAAAAGAGCAATCAATTTATAGTTCTTTATTCTTATTTAGTAAAAGTTTAATATTTTTTTTGAGGTTAATATGTTTTTAAATAAATTTAGAGTGATTTTTATCAGTTTATTTGTTGCATTCGCATTGGTTTTACCGACGTTAGCACAAAAAGTTGGCGACGGAACCCCGATGCAAAGACTCGATGTAATGCGTCAGAAACTTGATACCATGAGACGTTCTTTGAAAAGTGCGGCGAGTATTGTAAAGGACGACAAAAATACAAATAAAGATGATAAAGATAATCCTGATACGCCGCTCGGCAGATTGATTTCTTTGGAAAAAGAAGCCGCAAATTTGCAAAATGAAATTAATAATATGAGAGGCAAAATCAGTCGTTCGGAAAAGTTTGAATCATCCGACGTTGACAGTCTTGAAGAAAGAACCTCAGAAATAAACAATAGAGTTGATAATGCTTTGGTTGAAACGGCGGATTTCCGTTCAACAAAAGTTTCGGATGTCGGACAACCACGAGAAAAAAAGAAAAAGAAAAAATTTCTCGGCTTATTCGGTGGTGGTGAAGACGAATATGAAGAGCTTATTGGTGAGATCACGCCGGGACGTGATAAGGAACTTTTCATAGTTGCAACACGCGAACTTCGCAAGAAAAATTATGATGTTGGCAGATTGCTTTTTCAAACGATCATTTCAACTTATCCCGATTCGCCATATTTGCCGATGGCAAAACTTGCGGTTGCAGACAGCTTTTATTTAGAAGGTTCGACAAGTGCTTTGATTCAAGCGGCGGCAAATTATCAAGATTGGTTGCAATTTTTCCCGACACATCCTTTGGCAGATCGTGTTTCATTAAAAATTGCCGAATCGGAAATGCGTCAGATCG
>JBGTHN010000643.1:0-2854 GCA_041746235.1 Pyrinomonadaceae bacterium
GAAGCGATGTAATTTTCAAACCGTTGTCCTGGTCGCTCAAATTCGCTCCGAAATAAGCATTATCATTTTCGGGACGCGTTTTAGCAACCCGCAAACCGATGTCGCCTAATATCTCATCGGCATCAATTTCCTCTCTGCCGCTGACATATTTATCAAAGAAACTTTGAAGACTCGTTCCAGCCATCAATTCAGCAGTTTTTTGATAATCTTCCGACGAATAATTTTTATCTTTTTTGTAAAATTCGTTGTAAAGATAACGCATTAAGTCATCCAGAGATTTTGCTCCGTTTGATGCCTTGCGGATTTTTACGTCAAGCAGAAAATTAACTACGTCGCCTTTGCTGTAATAAGAAATCTGGTTGTTTACGCCATTTTCGTCGCGGCGATAATATTTGATCCAGGCATCAAAACTCGCTTCTTCCAAACTCGTCTGAAATCTGCCCGGCTCTCGCATCAATCCTTCTAAAACACTTGCTTCGTTTTGCAAAATATAAGCCGGTTTGACAAGTCCGGCACGATTTAACAAAACGCCTTCGTAATAAGATGTCGCACCTTCGGCAACCCATAGCAATTTTGTGTAGTTTTCATTTTCATAATCAAAAGGTCCGAGCGGAACGGGGCGAATCCTTTTGACGTTGTAAAGATGAAAAAATTCGTGGGCAACAAGAGATAAAAATGCCGTGTAACGGCTTTCGGGCTTGAATCCCCATTTATTCCATTGCAAAGCGGTTGAATTCAAATGCTCAAGCCCGCCACCGCCGCGTAAATTCAAAATAAATGTGTAATCATCATAAGGAAGTTCACCAAAAATTTTGTAACTTTCTTCAATGATCTTTTCCGTATCTTTGACAATCTTATCCAGATCGTAATTGCCTTCGCCTGTAACTACATAACGATGCGGTTTGCCGCGAACTATAAATTTTTTCTCAACAAAATTGCTGACTTCAAATGGCGAATCATACAAAATATCGTAATTCATCGCTTGAAATGTGTTCGTTCCCGTTTGTTTCAAACCTGTTGCAACCTTCCAGTTTCCATAAGGATTAACCTTGATGGTTGATGAAGTACCTAACTGATCTTTCGGAAACATCAGAAGTGCGGCGGGCGTAAAAAATGCGTGTTCGTAATTGAGTTCATTTGTACGAACCGTAAGTTCATTGGCATAAACGCGGTAACTGATCCTTATGTCTTTTGCACCTTTTGTATCGATCTGCCACGTATTTTTGTTGATTTTCTGCCAATCGAGTGCTTTTCTACTCGCATCAACCACAGCAAAATCTTGAACGTGCCGTGCATATTCGCGTATCAAATAGCTTCCCGGTGTCCAGACAGGCATTTTAACTTCTGCCTTTTCAGGCATCTGCGACCAATTCATACGCATTTCAACTTCCAATAAATGCGTCCAAGGTTTCGGCATTGAAACCGTGTAGTTTATTTCGGGCGTTGTAACCTGCCCTTTTGTTATCGTAACCTTCGTTGTTCCCTTATTTTGAGCTTCCGCATTTTGGTGTGCGGAAAATATAAATGTTAAGAACAGTAAGAATATAATTTTTGTTTTGAATAATTTTTGAATCACTTTTGCATCCCCCTTTAAAATGTTATGTTTATTTTTTGTTATCTTACTACAAATTGTTCAATGTAAGAACTTTACCAAAGCATGAACCAGCCAAATACGAATAATATTACAAACGACAAATTCTTCACCAAGCCGATCGCTATAATTTTTATCACGATTTTTATAGACCTGGTTGGTTTTGGCATAGTCATTCCGGCTCTCCCTTTTTATGTCGAAGGCGAAGCATTTAAGGCGACACCTTTGGAAATCGGATTGCTTTTTGCTTCCTATTCGGCGATGCAATTTATTTTTGCACCGCTTCTCGGAGGTTTATCCGACAAATACGGTCGCCGTCCGATCCTCTTTTTCTCTTTGCTCGGTTCAGCCGTCGGTTATGTCTTCATAGGTTTTGCAACCGCACTTTGGATGGTTTTCTTAGGAAGAATCGTTGCCGGAATTACGGGCGGTAATATCTCGACCGCACAGGCTTACATCGCCGATGTTACAAGCCGTGAAAATCGTGCGAAAGGAATGGGATTATTCGGTGCGGCGTTCGGTTTAGGATTTATTTTCGGTCCCGCGATCGGCGGAATTTTAGGCGATTACGGAATCCACGTTCCGTTTTTGTTTGCCGCAATTTTGACGACGGCAAATGCCATCGCACTCTATTTTATTCTGCCGGAATCTTTGAAAGAAGAAGATCGAAACAAAGAAACCACCCGCAAAAACCGTTTCACCGAATTATTTGAATCATTAAGAGATCCGCGTTTTTCGCTTCTCACGGGACTTTATTTTCTACTGGTTACGGCATTTTCGATAATGACCGCAACCTTTGCACTTTACACACTTTTCCGTTTCAATTACGGCATCAAGATCAACGGTTATCTTTTCGCTTACGTCGGAATTTTAGCCGTTATTATGCAAGGTTTTTTATTTGGCAGATTGGCTAAAAGATTCGGCGAAGCATGGCTTGCCGTCGTCGGAAGTTTTATTCTTGTCGGTGCATTTTTTGTGATTCCTTATGTTGGTCCGAACTTTGGCGGACTTGCCGCTCTGCTCGTCGCAATTGCATTTTTCTCGCTCGGAAATTCGCTTTCATCGCCGGCTCTAACAAGTCTTGCTTCAAAGGTCGCCAGCGAAAAAGAACAAGGAAAAGCACTCGGTATAATGCAATCTGGAGCATCACTCGCCCGTGCCATCGGTCCTGCGGTTGCCGGAGTTTTGCTCAATAATCAATTCGGTAAAATTGACGATCACACAATTTTCCGAACATTTTGGACAGCTTCCGCAATAATGCTC
>JBGTHN010000644.1:0-1610 GCA_041746235.1 Pyrinomonadaceae bacterium
AGATCTTGCAAAACTGAGAGTCAAATACACGGATGAATTTAAAGATGTTGTGGTGAAAAAAGCAGAGATTGAGAGTCTTAAAACAAATCGTGCCAATGTGATAAAAAATCGCACAACTCAAATTGAAAGTGACAAAAACAAAGCTGAGAAAGAATTTCAATCCGACATTGTAAGTGCTTTGGGGGCAAAACTTGCGGCGGCAAGAAAAAGAGAGGCACAATTGGATGTGGCATATCAAAGCTCGATTTCATCTGCCAATATAAAAGGAGTAGCCGAAACTAAATTAACAACATTAAAGCGGGAAATCGAAACAAATCGTGAACTGCTTGATAAATATATTCAAAAACAAAAAGAGCAGGAATTATCAATTCAAAGTGTTCGTCCCGACAATATTAAAATTTCTACCAATGCAGTTACAAATCCAAATCCGATCGGTCCGAACCGAAACCGGAATATTCTTATCGCTTTCTTGATTTCTTTGATTGGCGGAGTTGGTTTATCTTTCTTGCTTGATTATCTTGATGATTCTATTAAGACTTCGGATGATGTCGGAAGAAACTTAGGTTTACCGACACTTGCTTTGATTCCGCATCACAATACGATTGAAAAGAAAAAACGCAAAATGCTTACGGTTGGAGAAAACGGGACTAATTCGATCGCACTTATTGCCCTTGATGATACGCGTTCGGCGATGGCGGAAGCATATCGCCACCTGCGAACTTCTTTGCTTTTCTCGTCTGCCGGAAAACCGCCTGAAACAATTCTCGTGACATCTTCGCAACCTTCCGAAGGGAAGACGACAACGGCAATTAATACTGCAATAACTCTTGCACAATCAGGTGCGGAAGTAGTTTTGATAGATTGCGATTTGCGTCGTCCGCGTCTGCATAATCATTTCAATATGGGAAATTCACACGGTTTAACCAATTATCTTTCGGGTGAAAGAGAAACGGATAATTTACTTAAACCGATGCCAAGGTTGCCAAATTTGAAGATCATTACAAGCGGACCGATTCCACCAAATCCTGCCGAACTTCTTAGTTCAAATGAGATGAAGCATCTTTTGCAGTTTTTGAAAGGAAACTTTAAGCACATTGTAATAGATTCACCACCGGCGATCTCATTTACGGACGCAGCGATTCTGGCGACATTAGTTGATGGAGTTGTTCTGGTAGCGATGGCTGGAAAGAGTTCGGTCCATTTGATGCGTCGTTTCAAACAACGTCTTGCCAATATAGGAGCAAGAATTTACGGCGTGGTTTTGAACGGTATCAAACCAAATTCTGTCGAATATGGTTATTATGGTTACGGTTATACATACAGTTATTATAATACGGACGAGGATGATTCGACTCCATTAATGGAAGATGATTTGACCGAGTTTCTGGAAGATGAATACATAGAAGTGGACGAAGAAGAATCAATCCACGATACAAAAAGTTAGAGAAAAAAGTAGAAAGTAAAAAGTAAAAAGGCAAAAGTTTAAGAGATTTTACTTTTGCCTTTTTGCACGCCAACTATTTGTTCAATTTACGCATTTGTTTAAGCAATATTTGAGCGTATTCTTTTGGAGAATTTATATTTTTTAGAATGATTTTTTCATCACTTTC
>JBGTHN010000645.1:0-5713 GCA_041746235.1 Pyrinomonadaceae bacterium
AATTTTCAAAGCACTTCGCCGAATACAAACGCGAATCAGAATCAACGGCAGAAGGAGCAATATGAAAGATTGATGAACAATCCGCGTGCGAAACAGAGATTTATCGAAAATGCAAAAAAACGCGGAGCAACGGACGAGCAAATAAATCAACGTCTTGAAAGATTAAAAAATGGCGGAAATCAGCGAAACAGAGGTGGAATCAACGAAAATTACGCCCGCGAATTGATGGAACTTCACACACTCGGAGTTGACGGCGGTTATACGCAAAATGACATCAAGGAAGTCGCCAAAGCCTTTACGGGTTGGACGATATTTGATTCACGCGGTTATCGAAAAGCGGCGGCAAACGATATTAAAGATGTCGAACAAGATAAACAGGTCGTGCGTCAGGCAAAACAATTCGGCATTTCACCGGATACCGAATCGGGAACATTTATATTTGCCGAACGCCTGCACGACAAAGGGACAAAAACCATTCTCGGACAAAAGGTGAATGAAGGCGGCGTAAAAGACGGCTTAAAAGCGATTGATATACTCGTTTCGCATCCTTCAACCGCAAAATTCATCGCCCGCAAACTTGCCGTAAAATTTGTCAATGATAATCCAAGCGATGCTCTTGTCGAAAGAGTTGCAAAAGAATTCCAAAAATCGAATGGCGATATAAAAACAACACTTCGGGCAATTTTCAACGACAAAGAATTTTACGCACCCGAAAATTATCAAGCGAAGATCAAAACTCCGTTTGAGTTGATGGTAAGTTCGCTTCGCGTTCTCGACGCACAGACAAATGACGCAAGAGGTTTAGTTGCTCTACTAAATCGTATGGGCGAACCGCTCTACGGTTATCAAGCACCGACGGGTTATCCAGACAAAGCGGTTGATTGGGTGAACACTGGAGCATTGCTTGAACGGATGAATTTTGCCATCGCTTTATCAAGCAATCAAATCCCGCAAACCCTTGTAAATTTAGGGAAATTCGAGGCTACGAGCAAGAATGCAATACTAGAAAAATCTATTAGTTCAATTCTTCACGGAGAGATTTCTGATGCAACAAAATCAAGTCTCATCAAACAAATGGCACAGCCTTTGCCAGAGGTAAATCTGTCTGCGGGAAACCGTATGATGAATGATGATGATGAGATAGAAGATTTTGACATAATGCAGCAACAAGGCAGACGCGGACAAAACCGGCAACAAGCCCGTTTTAAGCAACCAAGCGGAAACCCCGAAGTTTTTAAAGTCGTCGGATTGATCTTAGGTTCACCCGAATTTCAAAGACAATAAGCAGTTGCAGTGAACAGTAAAAATGAGAGGCGACCCAATATCGCCTCTCATTTAAATTATCTTTTCTCTTCCATCACACTTTCCCCAACAATTTATTTATAAAAATATAGGAGTGTGCTTTTACAATGTTTGAACAAAATACAGAACTTTCCAATTTATCAATTATAGCCTTCGCATTTGCCTCGATCTTGTTTATCGTTTCGTGCATTTTGGTTTAATAAATATTTTCAAAAAATCTTGACTGCTTTGGCGGTGAAACCGCGTTCAAGAAAATAGCCAGATGAGGAGCTTCTGGTTACGTTTGGCAAAGGATTTGAGCGTTGAAGATGCGACAGAATTATTCTGTGTGCGTATTCAACGCACGAAATCTGAATCGAACTGTTCCAGACGTTTCACATCTGGCTATTTTCTCAACGCGGTTTCACCGCTCAGAATTGAAAACTTTTTTGTTAAATTTATTTTTCACAAACTATAGTTTCTAAAAAATAAATACGACTAAATCAGTTCTCTTTGCGTCTTAATAATTGATGGCAACAATAAAGAAACTTTTATTATGCTGTCAAAAATATTTATTTTAAGAGGTATTATAAATAAATGAATAGACGATATTTTTTGAAGTCGAGTGGAATTGCTTTGGCGAGTTTTGGGTTGATGAGCGTTGCTCCAAAGTTTTTGCATCAATTTGCAAATGCAGCGACGGTTACGGACGGTTACGGCAAAAAGAAAATTATTATAACGATATTCCAACGCGGTGCAGTTGACGGGTTGAATATGATCGTTCCGCACGGTGAAAGCGAGTATTACAACATACGCCGAAATATTGCCGTTCCTAAACCGAATCAAAATGGTGGAGCGATTGATCTCGACGGATTTTTTGGGTTTCATCCATCGTTAAAACCACTTGAGCAATTTTGGAATAATAAAAACTTAGCAATTATTCATTCGGCAGGTTCACCTGATAACACACGCTCACATTTTGACGCACAAGATTTTATGGAATCGGGAACGCCCGGTTATAAAGCGACAACGGACGGTTGGCTGAATCGTGTTTTTCAAAATGATCCCGACGAAAAAGCATCACCATTTAGAGCAGTCGCAATGACTCCGCAAATTCCCAGAACTTTGATGGGACGTTATCCGACCGTGGCAATGACAAACCTGCAAACATTTGCGATTCGGGCGGGACAATATACTAACAGCGTTAGCGGTGGATTTGAAGGAATTTGGCAAGATCAGGCAAAAGATCGTTTGGGCGAAACCGGAAAGGAAACTTTTGAAGCAATAAACTATTTGAAAAAAGCAAATCCGGCACAATATCGCCCACAAAACGGTGCAAGATATCCGGTCAATCAATTCGGAAATAATCTACGCCAGATCGCTCAACTTATTAAAGCCGGTGTCGGCATGGAAGCCGCTTTTACGGACACACCGGGACTCAATTGGGACACACACGCAAATCAGGCAAACGGCAACGGTTCACGCGGACAATTAGCAAATCTTTTAAGTCAGTTTGGTCAGGGAATCGCCGCATTTGTAACCGATCTTGGTAAGCAAATGGACGATGTAGTTATTTTAACAATGTCGGAATTCGGTAGAACTGCCGCCGAAAACGGCACACGCGGAACGGATCACGGACACGGAAATGCGATGCTCGTTCTTGGTAATTCGGTCAAAGGCGGCAAAGTTTACGGTGATTGGAAAGGATTAAAATCCGACGATTTGGACAGAGGAAGATATTTAGCCGTGACGACAGATTTTCGTGATGTCTTCGGCGAAGTTGCTAATAAACATTTGGGCAGTAAAAATTTGGACGAGATTTTCCCGCGTTATTCGATAAATCCTTCAAAGTTCAAAGGATTTTTAAGTTAACCCTTCAAAGCATAAGTCTCGCGGGAAAGTAAAAAGCCGTCTATTGTAATTCAATGACGGCTTTTGTTTTTTCGTAAATAAAGTTTCCTAAACTTTTGCCATAACTCTCGGCGATTTTCCGATCGCAAATAGCTTAATTAAAACCACACCCGCAATAAATCCACCGATATGTGCCGCATAAGCAACTCCACCACCGCCTGAAGGTGTCATATAGCCTAAAATGATCTGATAACCGATCCAAAGTCCCAAAGCAACATATGCGGGAACTGTTGTATACATACGCAAGATCAAAGCACGCACTTTTCGTTTAGGAAAAAGAATCATATATCCGCCAAGCACACCCGAAATTGCTCCCGAAGCTCCGAGCATCGGAATGATCGAATCAGGTCCCATTATTATTTGTGCAAGTGCGGCAGCAATTCCGCAAAACAAATAAAATGCTATAAAGCGTATATGCCCGATGAGATTTTCGATGTTGTCGCCAAAAATCCATAAAAAGAGCATATTCCCGAAAATATGTCCGATGTCACCGTGCATAAACATCGAACTAATGAAATTGAAATATACAGGCAGAGGTGTGTCTTGATGATTTATAGTTGCTGTCTGTTCGCCAAATGTAATCGCTTTTTGACCAACCAAATCTATTCCTGTTGTAATTTCCTGCGGCACAAGCGAAAACGCATAAGTAAATGCTTCATTTCCGCCGAGTCCTTGCAAAAAAACAAACACCAAAATATTTATTGCAATAAACGCATAATTTACATACGGAGTAATTACAATATCGGAATTATCATCACCTATCGGAAACATCGTTTAACTTCCCCCTTTTTTGTTCTAAAAAGTTAAAATTGCTGAACAAATTA
The DNA here is from genome assembly GCA_041746235.1 of Pyrinomonadaceae bacterium. GTDB lineage: Bacteria > Acidobacteriota > Blastocatellia > Pyrinomonadales > Pyrinomonadaceae > Aridibacter. The sequence goes on from JBGTHN010000645.1 coordinate 4,017, forward strand.
ATTGTCCAACAATTTTAACAGATAACTCTCAAACAGAGTAAATTTTTGCAAAAGCCTTTTTATATTAAAGCATTTCACCTTTCGGTTTATGTTTCAGAAGGTCATAACCCTCGGATTTCGCAACATAAGTTGCCGCCGTAATATCGCCGACAACATTAAGCGTTGTGCGGCACATATCAAGGATTCTGTCCACACCGATAATAATTGCGATAAGTGTCGGTGGAACTCCGATCATCGCTAATAATCCGATGATGAACGGAATCGAACCCGATGGAACTCCGGCTGTGCCAATGCCGCCTAAAATTGCCATATAGACAACCATAAGTTGCAGACTCATTGTTAATTCAAGTCCATAAAGCTGAGATAAGAAAAGAACCGTAACTCCTTCATAAAGAGCCGTTCCATTTTGGTTTGCGGTTGCTCCGACGGTTAAAACAAAACTGTTAATTTCTTTCGGCACACCTAAGTTTTCTTCCGATACACGAAGTGCTGTCGGCAAAGTTGCATTCGAAGAACTCGTCGAAAATGCTGTTAAAATCACCGTGCGAACCCGTTTGAAAAATTCGATCGGATTCATTCCCGAAAGGAAATAAATTGACAGCGAATATGTTCCGAAGAAATGTATCGAAAGTCCAAGCAGAACCGTAAAGACAAACCACGCAAGCGATTGCAGAAGGTCTAAACCGAAAAGTGCGATGTTATTAAACAAAAGACACGCGACGGCATAAGGAGCGAACTTCATCACAATATCAATTATTTTCGCTGTAATTTGAAAAACCGATTCCATAACTGCGACAAAAGGTGCAGAAACAGGTGCGGGCAAAAGTGTTATGGCAATCCCGACGATCAAGGCGAAAAACATTATGTGAAGCATATTCGCATTTACGCCCGCAATCGAATGAAATACATTTTGAGGAACGATTGTTTCAACAACTTGCATCAGAGGTGTTGAAGTCGCTTTCTTTGCAGATGTTACGCTTGATACAAGTTTTTTTGTTTCGCTCGAAAATTTCTCGGCTTCAATTGCCAGCAAATCCGTCCGTTTTGCCATTTCATCCGCTTTTTCAGTAATGACTTTGGCTTCATTCGCAAATGCGTCTAACGGCTTGTAAGATGGCTTTATGTCCTCTGCAAATTTGGTTGCTGTTTTTGAAAAATTGGCGACATCATTGGCAAATTCGTCCGCCGATTGTTTATCAATCTCTGCTTTATCGGCAAGTTCTTTGATTTTCGCAGACATTTTCTCGGAATTTTTTGCATAAGCCAATGAAACCACTCCGACATTTATTGCACTAGAAACCTTTTCATCCGCATCCGAAGCATATTCCTTCATAAGCGTCGCTTTTACTTCGGGACTAATTCTCTCACCGGGACGAATTATATTTGCCAATCCCAAACCGATAATTACAGATATTGCCGAAATAACAAGCGTATAACCAAAAGATTTTGCACCGATCCGACCAAGTTTGCGTATGTCGCCGATTCCGGAAACGCCTACCACCAATGATGCAAAAACAAGCGGGACAACGATCATCAAAAGCAAGTTCAAGAACAATTGTCCGATAGGTTTTGTAAAATTCTCAACTATCATTTTGACGTTAGGATCTTTCCCGCCAATCGTCCAATTAACGATCAAACCTGCGATAACACCAACGATCAAACCAATCACGATCTTCGTATGAAGCGGCATTCCCTTG
>JBGTHN010000646.1:0-3324 GCA_041746235.1 Pyrinomonadaceae bacterium
CAAACATTGAGCAAACTTGAAAAAGAAGCAGGTAAAGCAGGTAAAGATAATAAAGACAATAAGAAAGAAGACGATAAGTAAGAGGTTCAAAGTAACGCCTTTTTGGCGTGAACATTCGTCGAAATTTTACGGCTAAAGCCGTCACTCTAAACATTTAAGATGTCAGAAAAAAAGTTAGTAAAAGTAACTATAAACGAGCAGGAATTTGAGGTTGAAGACAATTCGCCCTTAATTGATGCTTGTAATAAAAACGGCTTTGGAGTTCCCTCTTTTTGCTATTACAGCGATCTGGAAATACAGGCTTCGTGCCGTATGTGTCTGGTGCGTGTGGACAAAATGCCGAAACTTCAAGCGTCTTGCTCGATTCCAGTTCGTGATGGAATGGTTGTTACGACACAGAGCGAGGAAATCGAAAAAGCACAACGGGCGATGGGCGAGTTCCTGCTTGCTAATCATCCGCTTGATTGTCCGGTTTGTGATCGCGGCGGCGAATGTGAATTGCAGGAGATCATTTTCGATTGGGGCGATGTTGAAGAACGCTTTGTTGAGCCAAAAACCGCACATCCTGAAAAATTCTTGTCGCCGATGGTCGCTAACGATCAACAGCGTTGCATTCTTTGTAAGCGTTGCACAAGAGTTTGCTCAGAATGGATGGGCGAAGATGAGATCGAAGCGGGAAATCGCGGTGCAAATACGGTTATTGGAACTTACGGCGGATGGCTTGATTGTTCGCAATGCGGAAACTGTGTCGAAGTTTGCCCGACAGGAACTCTGCTGGACGGCGTTTATCGCCACGCAACAAGACCTTGGGAATTAGACCAAACAATTACAACCGATACATATAGTTCCGACGGAATGCAATTAAGCATTGGCTCGCGTTCGGGCTTAGTTCACAGAATCGTTGCACGCGACAGATATGTTGACGGTTTGAATGGTGAATTCTTAGATGTAAAAGCTCGTTTTGCACACGAATTTATTAATCACCCCGAAAGGATCAAAACGCCTTTAATTCGTTACAAAAAAGGCGGAAAATTGATTCCTTCAACTTGGGATAGTGCGATTGAATTTATTGCTGAGAAATTTAAGGAAGCAGGTGATAAAGTCGGCGTTGTCGCAAGTTCACGTCTAACCAATGAAGCAATCTTTACTTTGAAAAGATTTGCAACTGAAGCGGTTGGAACTGATAATTATGCGGTTTCCGATTCTTATGATTTATCTCCATTTTTCGATAATTTAAGCGTGCCGCTTTGCACACACAAAGAAATTCGTTATGCGAAAACGATTTTATTAATTGGTGGCGAACCGGAAGAAGAACAAACATTTACCGCTAAACAAATGCGTCAAGCGGTGAAAAACGGCGGAGCGAACTTAATAATAGTTAATGACACGCCGATTCGCCTTAAACAATCTGCGACACAATTTATTCATATCAACCCGAATTCTTTGGACGCTTTTGCGTTGGCTTTAACGAGCGATGATGCAACAGCGATTCAGAAACTCGGTGTTGAAAAAGATGAAATTGATGCTTTAAAGAAAACGATCAAGGAAACCGAAGGCGATTTTATTATTATGTTCGGCGGCGATCTTTCGACTGACGCACAAGCAATTTTGGCAAGTTCAGCCAAAGATTTTTCGAGCGACAATCGCAAAGTTTTATTGCATCCGTTACCGCTTTATAATAATTCGGTCGGTGCGAACGATATGATGCACGGCAGAAAATCGGTTGATGAAGTTTTGAATAACTCAAAAGCATTATTAATTGGTGGAAGTTTGCAAGACACATCAGCATTGAAAAATAAAGATTTTGTCGTAGTGCAAGAGCTTTTTGAAAATGAAACAACAGAATTCGCCGACGTAATTCTGCCAGCCGCAAGTTTTGCGGAAGTTGATGGAACTTATACAAATAACACGGGATTTGTCCAAAGAGTTCGCAAGGCAATTGAACCGATTCATCAATCAAAACCCGATTGGATGATCACTTCTCTGATCGCTCGTGAATTGGGAAGTGAATTCGGTTATAATTTCTCAGCATCAGCAGTTTTCCGCTCTATCTCTGAAAGCATTTCGGCTTATGAAGGCTTGCGTTATCCCGATCTTAAGGATGAATCGAGACCTATTCAAGCTAAACATTCAATTTCTGACGGCAGAGATTTATCGAAAGAAACTGAAAATTTGAAGAAATCCGTTGAAGTAATGTCTGATGATACAACGAAAATTACAGAAACACCGAAAGTCGGACACAAATTGTTCCGTTTGACGACCTTGACGAGCAAAACGAATCAATTCCATTTGCTTGCGAACGGAAATCCAAAACCTGATAATTTACTGGTTTCGCCACTTGAGCAATTTAATTTGGATGGAACATCTAAAACTAATGGTAACGGACATCATGCGGAAGTTGTTACAGCGGAAGCGGTTGACCCAATAGACAGAGTAAATTTGAGCGTTGATAAGTAATATGGAACTTTTAGAAACATCTTTTCCCATTATTGTCATAAGCATTGCGGTCTTGTTGGCATTTCAAGGCGTGTTGATGATCGTTGCTTATACGGTTTTGGGCGAGCGTAAAATTTTGGGTTGGATTCAAGGACGAATCGGACCAAATCGCGTCGGACCTTGGGGACTTTTGCAGCCGTTTGCAGATCTTTTCAAGTTTATCTTCAAGGAAGACATTGTTCCCGACAAATCAACAAAATTTATCTATTATCTCGCACCGCTTATTGCTTTGATCGCTGCCTTGATGCCGATAGTAGTTTATCCGTTTGGACCAAGATTGTCTGATCCTTTGAGCGGTTTATTACCTTATGTTCAAGGAATTCCATATTTGGGCGATGCGATTGCGTGGCTTGCTCCGAGAGCAATGAATATGCCTCTGACAATTGCTCAAATTGATGTTGGAGTTTTGTATGTTTTGGCAATCACATCGGTTGGAGTTTATGGAATCGCATTGGCTGGTTGGTCTTCAAACTCAAAATATTCACTGCTCGGCGGTTTGCGTTCTTCGGCACAGATGATCTCTTATGAACTTGCAATGGGAGCATCAATTATCGGTGTTGTAATGCTTGCAGGTTCTTTGGATTTGAACACGATCATCAATGCTCAGATAAATTCGCCGTTCAAATGGTTTATCATTCCGCAATTTATCGGTTTTATCGTATTTTTGATTGCGGCATTTGCTGAAACAAACCGCGTCCCGTTTGATTTACCCGAAGCGGAAACCGAACTTGTCGCAGGATTTCATACGGAATATTCGGCACTAAAATTCGCACTATTTTTTATGGCGGAATACGTGAATATGTTCACCGTTTCCGTGATGGCTGTAAC
>JBGTHN010000647.1:0-3397 GCA_041746235.1 Pyrinomonadaceae bacterium
GATTAACTGCTCATATCTACGAAATTGACCATTTTAATTTATTCTTTGCATTATTTTTCTCAACGATTTTTTTATGCGGTGCCTGGTTTCCGATTGACCGACTTTGGATTTGGTTACAAGTCTTCGCCTATATTCTTCCAACTACCTCAGTGATAGATTTGACCAGAGCTTTCTTGAATGGCGGTTTTTCTAATAGACATATTTACGAGGCTTTATACTTAATAATTATTTCAATCCTTTTAGTCGAATGGGCATTGAGAAGCATCCGAAAACGTATGGTCGTTTGAGAGATTTACCAATGTCATAAATTTAGCTAAACTTAAACTTATGCAACCACAAACAACTGAAAAAACAATAGATAAACTCGACACATTAAAAAAGAAATCCCAACTTGCCGAAGACGGCGGCGGCAAAGCAAGAGTCGAAAAGCAAAAAGCTCAGGGAAAATTAACTGCTCGTGAACGGGTGGAATTTTTTCTTGATGAAGGCACATTTGAAGAGTTTGATAAATTCGTCGTGCATCGTTCGACAGATTTTGGCTTGGACGAAAGGAAATATTTAGGCGACGGCGTAATAACAGGCTACGGTTTAGTTGACGGACGTGAAGTTTTTGTATTTGCCCAAGACTTTACTGTTTTCGGCGGCTCGCTGAGCGAAACACACGCACAAAAAATCTGTAAAGTTATGGATCTTGCAATGAAAGCAGGTTTTCCAATTATTGGATTAAATGATTCGGGCGGTGCTAGGATTCAAGAAGGCGTAGTTTCACTCGGTGGTTATGCGGACATTTTCTTACGTAATACTTTAGCCAGCGGAGTTGTTCCGCAAATAAGTTGCATAATGGGACCGTGTGCCGGTGGTGCTGTTTATTCGCCTGCGATCACAGACTTTAACATAATGGTAAAAGATACGTCATATATGTTTATCACCGGTCCCGATGTCATTAAAACAGTTACACATGAAGATGTTACGAAAGACGAATTAGGTGGTGCAATGACTCACAATACAAAGTCCGGGGTTGCACACTTTGCCGCTGATGATGATGAACATTGCTTGCGTCTGACACGAGAATTACTCTCATTTATTCCATCAAACAATATGGATAATCCGCCGTTTGTCGAAACAAATGATTCGTCAGATAGAACCGATGAGATATTAAACAGCATTGTTCCAAAATCTTCAAACCAACCTTATGACATACGGGAAATCATCAATAATGTTGTGGATGAAGCATACTTCTTTGAAGTTCAAGAACATTTTGCACCGAATATTGTTATTGGTTTTGCTAGACTTGGAGGTTTTTCGGTTGGTATTGTTGCAAATCAACCTGCATTTCTTGCAGGAGTTTTAGATATAGATGCTTCCATAAAAGCCGCTAGATTTGTGCGTTTTTGTGATGCTTTCAATATCCCTCTGATTACATTTGAAGATGTTCCGGGATTTTTACCCGGTTTAAACCAAGAACATTTTGGAATAATTCGCCACGGTGCAAAATTACTTTATGCTTATGCAGAGGCGACAGTTCCTAAAATTACTGTGATTACAAGAAAGGCTTATGGCGGTGCATATTGTGTGATGGCTTCAAAACATATACGCACAGATATAAATTTTGCCTATCCGACCGCAGAGATCGCTGTGATGGGAGCAGATGGTGCAGTCGGCATACTTTATCGCAGTGAATTTAAAGAAACGACCGATGCAAAAACTTTGCTTGAAATGAAAAAGGTTGAATTTGAAGAAAAGTTTGCAAATCCCTACGTTGCCGCAGAACGTGGATTTATTGACGAAGTAATCGAACCAAAATTTACAAGACCAAAATTAATAAAGGCTTTAAAGTTACTTCAAAACAAGCGAGATACGAACCCACCAAAGAAACACGGAAACATACCGCTTTAAGTTTTACATTAATTGTCAGAACACCGACAGTTAAAGCAATCTATCAACAAACACAAAAAAAGACAGGCAATTATTACCTGTCTTTTTTAACGATTTATGGTGCCGAGGGCGGGACTCGAACCCGCATGGATCGCTCCACACGCCCCTCAAGCGTGCGTGTATACCAATTTCACCACCTCGGCAAACTTAGAACTTTCAAAAAACTATTTCTTCTCTTCTTTCTTTTCTTCGGGAGTTGCTTTCTCTTTAGAATCTGTTTCTTTTACTTCAGGTTTTGCTTCCGGTTTTGTTTCTTCACCTTTGCTTTCAGCATCCGGTTTAGTTTCAGTATTGGTTGAATTTGTGTTTGCGACGTTTGTTTCAACATTAGCGTTAGCATTTGAGTTTGCAGTATTCGCATTTGCATTCGTATTGGTATTTGTCGCAGGTTTATTTTCACCTTGAGTCTGCAATACGGAAACATTCCCTGTTAAAGCAGGTAATGCCAATAACAAAGCCGTCAACATAAATGTCGCTGCGGCAATGATTGTGAGTTTTGACAAAACAGATGCTGTTCCACGCGGATTCAAAGCCGCTTTAGCAACACCGCTCGTAAATAAAGCTCCGGCATCTGTTTTACCGGGTTGCAACAATACTGTAACAACTAAAACGATACATGAAAGAAAAAATACTATATATAAAAAGGTTTCCAATTTACTACTCCAAATTTACTTGAAATTAACTATGTTTGCGAAACTCTCTGCTTCCAGACTTGCCCCGCCGACTAATGCACCGTCTATGTCATTTTCGCTCATTAATTCTTTAACATTATTCGGCTTGACCGAACCACCGTAAAGTATTCTTGTATTCTCAGCCGTTTCATCCGAATGTGTTTCAGCCAAGACTTTGCGTATAAAAGCGTGCATTTCTTGAGCCTGTTCAGGCGTGGCGGTCTTTCCAGTGCCAATTGCCCAGACAGGCTCGTAAGCGATAATAATACGTTCCATATCCGAAACTGTCAAACCATCCAAACCACCAATCAATTGTTTTTTGACAACATTTTCCGCATTGCCCGATTCTCTTTCGTCAAGACTTTCGCCAACACAGACGATCGCAGTCAAACCAAAATGCAAACAGGCTTTTGTTTTTTGATTCACCGATTCATCTGTTTCATTATAAAACTGCCGACGTTCAGAATGTCCGATGATAATATGAGAACAACCGATGTCTTTTATCATATCCGCACCGACTTCGCCTGTGTTCGCCGAATGCTCGGTTGCGGTTGAACAATTTTGTGCGGCAACTTTTACATTTGAGCCTTCAAGTCGAGCCGCGACCGTTTTCAGATGCACAAAAACAGGTGCAATGATAACTTCACAATGATTCGCATTCGCCACCAGATTTTTTAATTCCAACGCCGTATCAACTGCTTCATCAAGCAATTTATACATCTTCCAATTCCCTGCAATAATAGGTTTTCTCATAATTTTTTGTTCTGTTAAATAAAATATAAAAAAAGACA
>JBGTHN010000648.1:0-2595 GCA_041746235.1 Pyrinomonadaceae bacterium
AAACCCGCACCAATCGCACTAAAATGACCTGTAAAATTCTGATACCACGCCGCTCTTTCGGGTAAATTCGTCGGAAACCAACGATTTGATGGAACCATAATGTTAATTCTCCAATTTTTATTAGCTTAAAATTATTTGATAAATGTTCTTAGTCGCCGACTGCGACCAATATTACAGCAGATGGTGCAGGCATTTCGCCGAAAACATCTGTATATTCAATAATAACAAGGCTTCAAGCAAAAAATCTTCCGTTCAATTCGCTGAATATTCTCAATAAAACCTTGCACAATTGCGATTATGCACGAAATAATTACAATTATGCAACGAATAATTGCAATTGTGCGGCGAATAATTACAATTATGCAGTGCATAATTGTAATTGTGCAACGAATAATGCCAATTGTGCAGTGCATAATTGGCATTATGCAACGAATAATCATAATTGTACGGCGTACAATTGGAATTGTACGGTGCATTATTACAATTATACGATGCATAATCGTAATTGTGCAGTGCATAATTGCGATTGTACGGCGAATAATTGAAATTGTACGGCGAATAATTGTGATTGTGCAAGGTACGTTTTGGGGAATGGAGCGAAGTATCGGACGATTCAAACGTATTTCAGCACTTCGTCAAACTGAGTTTCAATTTTTTGTTTGTAATTCTGCACTAAACTGACGGCTTTATCTTCGTCTTTGTCGCAAAATGTCCGGGCTAATTCGGTTAAAAATTCCGCATTTTCATTATAAGCACCGAGTCCGCCGCGTCGAATCCATTGCGAGATGTTTGTCCGCCGACGCAAATAATCTTCGAGCGTCCAACACATTTCCTTTTCCGCACACCAACGTGCCGTCGGAAATTTGGTCGAAAGATTCGGGAATTCACACGACTCGGGGTTTAAGTTCAGAGACATTGAAAAGTTTGGATCCTTCAATGGTTTGACATTTTTTCCGAGTATCTTGGCAACCGACTTGGCAACCAGAATGCAACTGGTCAATTTCCCGCCGTAGATACTTATCCACGGAATTTGTTTATCCCGACAAATAACATATTTACGCGAAATCTCTACTGTTTGATTGATTTTGGAATAAGACCTTTTGACCGCTAAAGGTCGCACACCACAACGCAGCGAAACGATGTCTTCGACCGAAACAGGTTTTGCAAGATGACGGTTCAATTCCTGTAATAAAAATTGAACGTCCGAGGGATTTACTTCAAATGCTTTTTCCAAACTATTTATGCCCGTATCGTTCGGTCCCCAAAGCGAAATATGCTTCCACGGAAGAAATCCCATACAACCTTCCGCTTCTTTTGTTTCGATAATTAAATGTGATTGATGTTGCGGATCACGTTCCAAACCGATAAAAACACCTTTGCCGAATGCGTGTTTGTATGGAGTTTCAACGCCGAACATTTTATTGACCGTATCCGTCCAAACTCCCGTGGCGTTGATTACCCATTTTGCTTTTATAACGCTCTCTTTGTCCAAGATCGTGTCCTTTATCTCCAAATTCCACAAGTTTGAATCACGCTCAAAACGTCCGTCCGACAGACTGCAATAATTTAAAGCAATATGTTCGGTTGAGTTTGCAAATGGAAGTAACCAATCAAGCACAAATCGTGCGTCGGAAGATGCGATTCGGGCTTCTTCATATTCAAACAAAAAAGAAAACTCCTCTTTTTTCAGCATTGGAATGTCGGATATGTCGCGTTTATATTGCGGAAAACTACGCCGTCCGCCACCGAGAATCCAATAAGCATAAAGTGCGGCAAATGCCGACATCGGTCTGCGACCATTTTCTTTTGTCGGTAAATACAGATACTTATTATTTAAGATGAGGTGTTTTTTCTGCTTTATCAAACGCTCGCGTGCGGTGCAAAGTTTTGCCACTTTCAAAAATCTCAAACGGGTAAGGTCTTGTAAACTTCCCCAGATCATCATCGCCGAAGACTGACTCGTGCCGCTGCTGAAATCACCTTTTTCAAGCAATAAAACCCGATAGCCTTTTGATGAAAGTGTATGAAATATCGCCGCTCCGTTTATTCCGCCGCCAACAATGACCGCATCAAAAACTGTCTGCTCAGCGATCTCCGACATTTCTTGGCGACTTTCAAAGTTCATATTTGATTTAGAAGCGAACTGTTCAATTAATATTTGCCGTTTGTTTTTTCGTCTTTAATGCCTCGGCGATTTCGTCAGCATTTTCGATTACTTTCTTAAAAGCAAAGGCATATTGTTCAAGCAGATCACGCTCAGCATTTGGAAAAACGGGTAATTTGATCAACTCCGTGTTTGCCTTTTCGGTTATCGGCAAAGCATCTGCTTTATAAACCGGCATTTTTTCAACATCGTTATCAGTCAGACGGGCGATCTTGTTAAATAAACCTTCCGTAAAGATCGGCTGTTGATGCAGAAGCGGATAACGCGGATGTTCCACGGTGCAACCTTCGGCTTGTAATGCTTCGATAAACATATCGGTCGGCAATCCGAAGTTTTCGGTTTTATAACGAATCATATATTCAAAATAAACTCTCGAAATATGTTCGGGCGGCAAAAATGTATGCAATCCCAAATCTTCCAACAATCCAGAC
>JBGTHN010000649.1:0-7606 GCA_041746235.1 Pyrinomonadaceae bacterium
GCAAATAACAGACGATTTCTTTATCCATTCATCAACTGCACAAACTGCGGACCGCGTTTTACGATCATCAAAGACATTCCCTACGACCGCGAAATGACGACGATGCACGAGTTTGAAATGTGCAATGATTGTCTAACCGAATACAAAAATCCACTCGATAGAAGATTTCACGCCGAACCAACCGCTTGCGAAAAATGCGGTCCCAATGTTTGTTTTTTTTCACCGCAGAGACGCGGAGACGCAGAGAAAGATAATAATCCTATTTTCTCAACACAAAATGCTTTATTAAACGGCAAAATCGTTGCCATCAAAGGAATCGGCGGATTTCATCTCGCTTGTGATGCAAAAAGCGATGAAACTTTGCAAACTTTGCGTGAAAGAAAAGGTCGTGTTGATAAACCTTTTGCGGTTATGGTCAAAGATTTAGAAACTGCAAAAAGGTTGGTCGAAATAAATAATGCAGAAGAATCAATTTTAACAAGCAAAGAACGTCCGATCGTTTTACTAAAAAAGAAACCTAACAATTTAAGCGAACTCATTGCTCCGAACAATCATTTTTTAGGCGTAATGTTGCCATATTCACCGCTTCATTATTTGTTATTTAATTCATCAGAAACTCCCGATGTTCTGGTAATGACTTCGGGAAATTTTTTCAATGAACCGATTATTAAAAATAATGACGAAGCATTAGAAAAACTTTCACATCTAGCAGATTCATTTTTGCTCCACAACCGTGAGATTTATGTCCAATGCGATGATTCGGTAGTAAGAGTTTTAAAAAGTCCAAAGTCCAAAGTCCAAAGTCCAAAGTCTGAAAACTGTATTTTGCCGATTCGACGTTCGAGAGGTTACGCACCATTTCCCGTCGAATTGCCGTTTGAAGTTCCAAATATTTTGGCGGTCGGCGGTGAATTAAAAGCGGCGTTTTGTTTGACCAAAGAAAATTTTGCGTTTATGTCGCAACACATCGGCGATATGGAAAATCTGGAAACGCTTTGGTCGTTTGAAAAGTCTTTTGAGCAGATGAAAGCCCTTTTTAGAGTTAAACCTGAGATCATCGCTTGCGACAAACACCCGAATTATCTTTCATCAAATTGGGCGAGAGATAATGCCGAAAAATTAGGGGCAAGCATCTTTGAAGTTCAACATCATCACGCACACATCGCATCGGTGATGGCGGAAAACGGTTTGCACAATGAAAAAGTTATCGGCTTTGCATTTGACGGAACAGGTTTTGGTGATGACGGAAACATTTGGGGAGGCGAAGTTTTAATTGCCGATTATCAAGGTTTTGAAAGAACCGCTCATCTTGAATATTTTCCGCTCGCGGGCGGTGATGCTTCGATCAAAAGACCTTATCGTGTCGCAATGAGTTTGTTAAAAGAAGCCGAAATCGAATGGAGTGAAAAATTTGGTTGTGTTGATTTCTGCACGGAAACAGAACGAAACATTTTAGTAAAACAGCTTGAAAAGAATTTGAATGTTATTCCGACAAGCAGTTTCGGCAGACTTTTTGATGCGGTTGCATCGCTTGCAAATGTCCGTCAGCAAGTAACTTATGAAGCACAAGCGGCGATAGAATTTGAGTCTTTATTGGACGAAAACATAACGGAATTTTATAGTTTTGATTTGGTAGAAAATGATACAATTTTAATCAATTGGAAAAATTTAATTAGAGCGGTTGCAAATGACGTTTTGGACGATTTGCCGATTCCAATAATTTCGGCAAAGTTCCATAATTCGGTTGCAAATTTGACTTTGAATCTAAGTTTCAAAATGCGTGAAAGTTTCAAATTAAATCAAGTCGCTTTAAGTGGTGGTTGTTTTCAAAATGTTGCACTACTTCAAAAAGCAATAAAGCTATTAGAAGAGAACGATTTTGAAATATTCACGCACAAAAAAGTTCCGGCAAACGACGGCGGTTTAGCATTAGGACAAGCAGTTGTGGCTTGCCACAACAAGTAAAAAGTAAAAAGTAAAAAATATGATGTGAACAATTTCAAATTAATAAAACAAATTCAAGATAAAAAGTTTTTGCCTTTTTACTTTTTACTTTTTACTTGAATTTTCGGAGAAAATTTATGTGTTTAGCAGTTCCAGGAAAAATAACAAAAATCTACGATAAAGATAATATTCAAATGGGGACAATTGATTTTGACGGCATCACGAAAGAGATTTGTCTCGCTTATGTGCCTGATATAAAAATCGGCGAATACGCTCTTGTTCACGTAGGTTTTGCAATGCAGAAACTCGACGAAAAATCGGCTCTTGAAACCTTAAGCATGTTTCGAGAATTGGGCGTTTTAGAGGAAGAATTAAATGTTCAAGATGCTACCGAAGCAGTGGCGAGTTGAAAAAACAGAATTGTCCACAGATGAACACAGATACACACAGATTTTAAGAAATATTTAACAGGGATGAAGAGGATGGACAGGGATTTTTATTTGAAATCTGAAATCTTAAATTTAAAATCTGCTTATCCCTTTTATCCTCTTCATCCCTGTTAAAAAAACTCTGTATTTTCTCTCTGTGTCCTCTGTGGCTAAAAAATCTTAAAAGGAGTTAAAGCAATGAAATATATGGACGAATTTCGTGATCCTGAATTGGCACGAAGACTTTTTGACGAAATTGAATCAATAACTACGAAAAACTGGGCGATTATGGAAGTTTGCGGCGGTCAGACGCATTCGATCATTCGCAACGGAATTGACCAACTTCTGCCCGAAAAGATCGAATTGATACACGGTCCCGGCTGTCCGGTCTGCGTTACGCCGCTCGAACTTATTGACAAGGCTCTGGCGATTGCGTCGCGTCCGAATGTAATTTTTTGCTCATTCGGCGATATGCTCCGTGTTCCGGGAAGCGAGAAGGATTTATTCCGCATCAAAAGCGAAGGCGGCGATGTCCGCACGGTTTATTCTCCGCTTGATGCCGTCAAACTTGCGAAAGAAAATCTAGACAAGGAAGTCGTCTTTTTCGGAGTCGGTTTTGAAACGACTGCACCGGCAAATGCGATGGCGGTTTTTCAGGCAAAACAGCAAAACTTAACGAATTTTTCGATGCTCGTTTCGCACGTTCTCGTTCCGCCGGCAGTTGCCGCAATTATGGAATCTCCGACCAATCGCGTCAACGCATTTTTGGGTGCGGGACACGTCTGCACAATTATGGGCTACGAAGATTATCCGCCTTTGACAGAAAAATATAATGTCCCGATAGTCATCACAGGCTTTGAACCTTTGGACGTTTTAGAAGGAATCCGCCGAGCCGTAATCCAATTAGAAGAAGGGCGTGCAGAGGTCGAAAATGCTTACGAGAGAATCGTCAAACTCGAAGGCAATGCGGTCGCTCGAAAAATGCTCGCAGATGTTTTTGAAGTCAAAGACCGTGCGTGGCGTGGCATCGGTGTAATTCCAAACAGCGGTTGGAGTCTGTCGGAAAAATACCGTGATTTTGATGCCGAATATAAATACGACGTAACGGGCATAGAAACGCACGAATCCGAACTTTGCAGAAGCGGCGAAGTCCTCCAAGGCACGATCAAACCGCACGAATGCCCCGCTTTCGGCAAAGAATGCACCCCAAGAAAACCGCTCGGTGCAACAATGGTTTCTTCGGAAGGAGCGTGTGCGGCATATTACAATTACGGAAGATTTGCGGCGACGGCGAAATAATTTAAACAAATGAGAATTCCTAATCATATTCGGCTATTTTGGAGAGAATTTGAAACCGTCAACGGTCAGGATTTATCGGAGCGATTTTATGAAGCATTTCATTTTGATGATAATGAAAAAGATGCGAATGAATTAGCCAAGTTAGTTTTGCAGGGGACAAAACGTGCGACTGCCGGACTTTTATGGACAAACGAACTTTACAATAAACCTGTACCAAAACCCGGAGATTTGAGTGTCGTAACGGATTGGGAAAACAATCCGTTGTGTGTTATTGAAACTGTTGAGGTAGAAATTGTTCCGTTTGAAAATGTAACTGAAGAATTTGCAGCGATTGAAGGCGAAGGCGACGGTTCATTAAGACATTGGAAGGAAATGCACTGGCTTTATTTTTCGAGAGAATGCCGGCGTTTGGAAAAAGAACCGAACCAACAAATGCCCATCATCTGTGAGCAATTTGAAGTAATTTATCCTATTTAAGCTTCTTAAGAGTATTTTATGAACGAATTAGATTTTAGTGGTTGTGTTTGCCCTTTGCCGTTTCGGGATTATCCGAGGATTATTTTTACGCGATGGTTGTAAAGTGAAAGAGTGTGTGCGGCTTATTATAATTACGGAAGGTTTGCGATGAAGGCGAAGTAATTTGGTTTAATACTTATATGAAAGCTATTAATTTTCTAGAAGAATATCTAAGCAATGAAAATAAGTTGTCGCCTGAATTGAAAAAAATGATTAGTGATGCTTCATTTCGGGTAAATCTTTATAAAGAAATTGATGCTAGTTTTCAGAGAGAATATCATTCATTACTCCGCGAACTGTTCAAAAAGGAAATGATTTATCGAGCAAATGATAATGAAAATGATGACGGCGAATATTTTGAGAGTATTTATTGGTGCAGTTTGTTTCTCTATAAAATTGGAGCAGTTGATGACGTGAATATTTTATGGAAAGCAAAGAATATAGACTTCGATACCTATTGTGCATTTGATATTCAATTTTTAGTTGGAGCCGGATTAGATGAAACAATCGAATATTTACAATCTAAATCAGACCAAGATTCAAAAAAAGCTTTACATTATATTCTAGAATGTAAAGCTGCAGGTGATTTTGCATATATGGAAAAATGGTTTGAATTTCGAGAAAATTACTTTAGAAACTAATAGATGTCCATAAATTTATGTAATATTTGTTTACAAAAAACTTGCATTTAGAGAATTGTAAACGAGTAATAAGAACAAAAGAATCTTAAAAAAAACAAATGAACGATTTAGATTTTAGTAGCTGGGATTGCCCTTTACCGCTTCGAGATTATCCGAGGATCGTTCTCGCACACGGCGGTGGCGGGAAACTTTCAAATGAACTGGTCGAGAACCTTTTTCTGCCTGTTTTTTCAAATGAAACGCTTGATTCATTGAGCGATTCAGCTTCGTTGGATATTTCCGAATATCTCAAAGACGGCGGACGGCTTTCTTATTCGACAGATTCATTTGTTATTCAACCGCTGTTTTTTCGCGGCGGGAATATCGGGACTTTGGCGATTAACGGAACGGTCAATGATGTGGCGATGGCTGGTGCGAAACCGCTTTTTCTTAGTTGCGGTTTTATTATCGAAGAGGGTTTTGAAGTCGAATCTTTGGGCAGAATTGTGCAGACAATGGGCGAACAGGCGAAACTTGCCGGTGTCAAAATAGTTACAGGCGATACAAAGGTCGTGGACAAAGGCAAAGGCGACGGACTTTTTATCAACACTTCGGGAATCGGCGTGATTCCAAAAGATGTAAATCTCGCTCCGAATCTCGCACAAGCGGGCGATGTCGTTATTGTTTCGGGCGAGATCGGTTTGCACGGGATCGCAATTATGTCCGAACGCGAAGGTTTGGATTTTGATGCTCCGATCGAATCCGATTGTGCGAATCTGAATTTTCTCGTCGAAGAAATGCTCGCTGTTACAAAAGAGATCCGCGTCCTGCGTGATCCGACACGCGGCGGAATCGCTTCGGCTTTGAATGAAATTGCCAAAGCATCAAATGTTGGAATCGCTTTGGTTGAAAGAGATGTTCCTGTTCCTGCGTTAGTAAAATCAGCGTGTGAATTTTTAGGACTCGATCCGTTCTATGTAGCGAATGAAGGAAAACTTCTTGCGATAGTTCCTCGGACGAAAGCTGACGAACTTCTCGAAGCAATGCAAAAAAATGAATTCGGCACAAAAGCCGCGATCATCGGCGAAGTCGTCGAATCACATCCCGGAATGGTCGTCGCCAAAACCGGGATCGGCGGAACAAGAGTTGTTGATATGCAACTCGGCGAACAATTACCAAGAATCTGCTAAAGTAATTTGAAATGAGTTTATTAAGAGTTTGCTGAACATATTCACAACCTTAAATTATGAATTTCAAATTTAGAGAGCCTACAAAAGAAGAGAAATGGGTGACTGACTATGAAACTCTAGTAAATTATATTTGCGAAGGCTATGAAGAAATTATTTATGAATATACTAACGATTTAGCTTGCAGATTGTTTATACAAGAAGCTATTGAGAAAAGAAGTGAACGCATTTTGCTTTTGAAAGATAGAATAAAAAGAACAGATAAAAAACTTCAATCGGTCTTACAAAAAACCAATACCTGCATTCACGGAAAATATCCCCAAACATATTTTTGGTTTTGGGGCATTCCTAAAAATTCTAAGGAATTGATGAATGAAGCAAAGTTAAATAATTGGATATAACAAATAAATGATTTATACAAAATAGAGTTGTTGAAATACAACTCGGCGAACAACTTCCCCGCATTTGTTAGCAAAATCAAGATGGTTAATTTTTTAGTTGAAAATCCTTTAAATTAAATTTCGTCTTAAATTCACTCACTTCCCATCAACATAATTTTACTGAATTTAATTTGAGTTGAATAAAACCATTTGTTCCGATTTTCTTGTAAAATCGAATAATGACGGTCGTTGAATTGATTCATCATTTTTCTTTGTTTCACTCCCAAAAGTTTCTACGCCTTTGCCAATAGTTTTTAGATTTCCATTGACTAAATCTTCATAAAGTTTCGGCACACGAAATTCGCCGAATTCGAGCCATTCTTTTAAGTAAATGGTTTTATCTTTTGCCTTAAAATCGGCTTGCGTTTGTTCCAAGCCTTGTTTGAGCAAAGCATAAGTTAAAAGTCCGTGTCCGATCGAACCGCCCGATTCAATGGCGACATTTGCCGCTTGAGTTGCGGTTAATATCTTCATTCCTTTATCAAACGCAAGTTGTCCGAGTCCGCGACTGCCCATCGGTGCGGGTTTGAAATCTTTGCCCTTAAACGCATCTGCATAACAAGCATCCACGATCATCACCATCTCGCTTGCGTCCACATCCCTTAACCACAAAGAAAGTTCGTCCGAAGAGATAAATTTCGAGAGCATTTTGTCATCTATTTTTCTATCCGAATCCTTTCCAATATCGCTCGGCAAAATATAAAAGACACCGTTTTTATCAGCATAACCGTGCGAAGAAAACGAGATCAAAACCATATCGTCGGGATTTGTTTGTTTGATTTTATTTAATGTTTCTTTCCTGATTGATCTTTCCAGATTCTTTAAACTTTCCGCCGTCGGAGTCTTGCCCGACAAAAGTTCAAAAACGGTGTTTACATTAGCTTTTGTCGCATCACGTTTTTCGATTATTTTTCCATCAAGCGTTTCATCATCAGAGATCAACGGAATCTCAACAACTTCCGCAAACTCTTTTCGACCACGCAATTTCTCGCCGACAATTCGCCGCATCGCCCGTGCATCATTTCCCGCAAATTGTAAATCCCATGCAGAATTCTCATATTTATTCACGCCAAAAGTTATCACATAAGCCTTGCGTGGTTTCGGTTGTAATTTAACATTTGTGGGAACTGTGTAAGTCTTACGTGAAGTCTCACTTTTCACACGATCATCAT
>JBGTHN010000650.1:0-5383 GCA_041746235.1 Pyrinomonadaceae bacterium
TGTATTTTTATAAAGTTTAAATGGCTGTGTATAAAAAGTTACTTCAGAATCAGCAGATTCAAGCGGTTCTAAACCGAAACGATTTTCAAGAACTTGTCCGTAATTAGGTTCTTCCGTTGCTATACTTCCTCTCATAAAAGAAACAATAAAAACAACCAGAAATAATACGCCAAGCATTATAAAGCTGCTTCTTAGTAATGAATTATGGAGAAATGGCTGATTTGGTGCAATTTTGTAAGGTCTTGGCAAATCACTTACGCCAAAAGTTTGCTCAACTTCTTTTTTGTCTATATAAGTTCCGAGCGACCAGTTTATTTCATTTGCTGTTGCTTCCTTTGAAAGCATTAAAGGAGGCGAAATGTAATCAGAATTTTTAACTTTCTCACCTTGTTCGACACGCCAATAAAATTCACCTTTAACATATTCAACCGTAGCTTCGGCACTCTGAAAAAGTTCAAAACTTTTATTATTGTAAACGATAGTGCTTGTATCAGATGTTAAATCTAAACTCATCTCATTGTCGCTCTTGGATGAATTTTCAATCTCTGCAATATTAACGGATTCTACAAAACTCCAGTTTCTTTCCGAATAAACCAGCCATTTAAAACCGACTTTCGGATTATAAAGCAGATATTCATCCCAATAATATTTAACTCCGTCATAAGTAACACTTCGTGTCATCGCTCCGATAACTTCGAGTTCTACGCCGTCAGCATAATCTTTAAATGAACCTTTTGCTCCGATTGGAAGTAAAAATTCATTTGGCGAAGGAGATGGTTTTAATGCTTTTAGGAATTCGAGATTTCCTTCGTTGATATTTAATAAAGAATTGCAAAACGGACAAGTTACACGCTCCGATTTATCCGGTGCTTTTAATTCTAATGAACCACCGCAATTCGGACAGCCCATTCCATCCGTCGGAACAACGACAGATTCTCTCTCTGCCGCACGCTTTTCCGCTAGTCCCATTTCTTCGAGAGTTAATTCTTTTCCCCAGAACAGTTGCGGAGGTTTAGTTGAATAATCAAGCGTCGCAAAAACCTCGTTTTTTCCCATTAGATCCGCAAAAATAAGTTTTTGGTCGGGAATTAATTTGTATGGAATTTCGCCATCGGCGGCGATGTATGTTGCCGTTCCTTTTTCGTTGACGATGAGATGAGTTTCCTCAGAGATGTTATCTAATCTTTGTCCCGGTTGAAGTTGGTCAAATGCCGGAACTTGAAAACCTTCCGCAAATGGTTTGTAGAAAGTCATATAAAACTTTCCCTGTGCTTCGGCAAGCCAACCAACCCAGCCATTTGAGAATGTTGCATACCATTCATCCCAGAATCCGCCGGATTCGTGCTTTACTTGAGTTCTGCCTGTTAACTCAAATTTATTGCCGAGATAATCTCCTTGAAGTCCAAGTTGTAAGGGCGATTTTGATTGAACGATCTCAGCAACTTTTCCCAAATCCTCAAGTTTTCTGTCAGTTCGGGCAACCGCAGAACGACAAAACGGACAAACAACAACGATCGTCGAACCCGCTTTAAATTCGATCGGTCCCGCACAATTCGGACAATTCGCCTTGAGGACGCTCAAAGATATACCTCCTAAATATGAGTGATTTTTTCACAGAAAATATTTCATATTTAAGTCTTTCAAATATGAAATATTTAGAGATCAGATTTAAGAGTATTAGCCTTGAATAGCGGCGGCAATTATTATGGCAATACCGATCAGCATCGAACCGATGACTATGCCAAGTGCTGTATTTTGATCTTCTTCAATTTCTTTGCGAATCGAAAAAGGCGTCGCTTTATCTAAAACAAGAAAAGCGATCCCAAAAATAATTAATCCGATTATCACAAAGATCAAAGTTGTTACCAATACTTCAAGCAATTGATCCATTTTTACTATGAACGCCAACGCACCAAAATTTAACAAACTCATAAACATTATTTTCCTCCTCGATAACCACCTGAACTAATAAACGGAATTGGTATAAATGAACGGTTTTGACCTGAATTTAAAAATTCCCATCCAAGCCAACTAGAAGTCGTGTAAAGCAAAATAACTCCGATTCCCAACACATAATAAATTTTTCTTAACATAGCTTTTTTTTTATCCGCTCGTGCCAAACATACTCTCGCTCCAACGGCGTGATTCAAACGATAACTTCTTAACAACTCCGATAATCGGACCGATCGCCAAAAAGATGAATGCGAGCCAAAAATTCAAGCCTCGTGTAACATTTTGCTCAACCTTCACCCAGATCGGCATTGGCTTATTCCAATCTTGCCAAGTGCCTTCAATTCGTAACTTGTATTTTCCAGCCGGAACAGATGAAATTGTCGCCGAACTCACACGACTATCTTCAACCCAATTTTCACCGTCAGTATATCCGGCGTAATATTCAAGCGGAATCTGAACTGCCTCCACATCATTGTTTGTGGCATTTATCAGCTCAATATTTAATTCAGCCCAAGAATCTTTGGCAACGCCCGCCGCTGCGTTTATCTGTATATTTTCATTTCCCTTTAATTCAAATTCGTTACTTTCAATCGCTCTTCCTGATGTACTCGGTTTTGGTAAAGGAGATAAAACAATATCTTGTTTTGCCAAAGCTGTTGAACCAAGACCCGATAGCGGAATCATAAAAACCCCGACAATAAACAAGATTGCTAAAAGAGCAAAGCCGTATTTAATCAAACCGCCACCTTCATACGGCTGGTTCGGAGCGACATTCCACGGTTTCGGCAAATCAGAAACGCCGAAGGCTTTCTCAACATCTTCTTTTTTTATGTATGTTCCGAGCGACCAGTTTACTTCTTTGTTGTTTAATTCCTGTGAAAGCATAAAGGGCGGAGCGACAAAATCTGCCGCACGGACGGTTTCGCCGACATTCACACGCCAGTAAAATTCACCTTTGACATATTCAACCCGTGCCGGAGCATCTTGATAAATTTTGTATGATTTCCCATTATATTTTACTGAAGGTTTAATTCCTGCGATCGGTTGAGACACATCCAAATCAGCCGCATTTACCGAATCTACAAAATTCCAATGATTATCTGAACTAACCAACCATTTAAAACCAACCTTTGGATTATAGAGCAGATATTCGTTCCAAAAATACTTCACACCATCAAAAGTAACGCTTCGCGTCATCGCTCCGATGATCTCAAGTTCTACACCGTCAGCAAAATCTTTGAATGAACCTTTTGCTCCGATCGGTAATAGAAAATCTTGCGGTGCGGGTGAAGGTTTTAAGGTTTTTAGGAATTCGAGATTTCCTTCATTGATATTTAATAATGAATTGCAAAACGGACAAGTTACACGCTCCGATTTATCCGGTGCTTTTAATTCCAATGAACCACCGCAATTCGGACAACCCATCGCATCCGTCGGTGCAACTCTCGCTTCTCTCTCCGCTGCACGCTTTTCCGCTAGTCCCATATCGGCAAGCGTTAATTCCTGTCCGTAAAATAGATATGGGGGATTTGTCGAATAATCTATTGTGGCAAAAACGCCATTTTTGCCAACTAGATCGGCATAATTTGATTGTTCGTTCGGATTTAATTTGTATGGAATTTCGCCATCAGCGGCGATGTATGTTGCTGTTCCTTTTTCGTTGACTATGAGATGTGTTTCATCCGATAAACCATCCAATCTCTGTCCGGGTTGAATTTCATCAAAAGTGGGAATTTGAGAACCCTCCGGCACAGGTTTGTAGAAAGTCATATAAAACTTGCCCTGTGCTTCGGCTAACCAACCAACCCAACCATTTGAGAATGTTGCATACCATTCGTCCCAAAATCCGCCCGCACCGTGTTTTATTTGAGCTCTTCCCGTAAGTTCAAACTTATTTTCGTTAAAATCCCCACGAAGTCCTAATTGCAATGGTGATTTTGATTGAACGATTTCCGCAACTTTTCCCAAGTCTTCAAGTTTTCTGTCGGTTCGGGCAACGGCAGAACGACAAAACGGGCAAACGATAACAATCGTCGAACCCGCTTTAAATTCGATCGGTCCCGCACAATTCGGACAGTTGGCTTTTAAAATACTCACACGTCACCTCCCGCCGTTTTCAATTTTGAGTCTTGAATCTTAATTTTTGAATTTTGAATTTTGAATTTTGAATCTTCACTTCCTCGTTCGATCTTTGTTACAGTAACTTCTTCGGCTCCGATCAATTCACGCAAATTCTCTTCCCAATTCCATTCGGGACGGGTTTTGCAGCAATATAAATTGAACGTAGCAATTTTGTGTTCGGGATATGTATGACAAGCCAGATGTGATTCGGTCAAAGCAACTAAACCTGTTACGCCGCCTTCGCCGGGGAATTTGTGCCAGACATCTTTGCCGAGCGTTTTTAATCCCAAATCTGTTATGATTTTATTAAAAACACGGCGAAGCATCTGCTCATCGCGTAAAGAAGTTTCGTTACAATTTTTAGCTTCTACGAGCCACTCTGTTCCAACGATCATCGGGGTATTCATCAAAATATAATACGGTTTTTGACTAAAAAAAGTTTATTTGAACTTTGCTTAACTTACTTGCGTTATAATACTTTCGAGGAAGTCAATGCTTTACAAAACTATATCTAAAAATTTACTTTTTGTCATATCCTTTCTTTTTGTTTGCTTTTTGGCGGCAAGTTGTAGTTTCGTTCATTCGGACGAATATAAACCAAAACAACAAAATAAAAAAGAGTTTTCCAATGATTTTGAAAAACCGAAAATTCTCGGCACAATTAAATCAAAGGAAATAAAAGAGAGCAGTGGACTTGCCGCATCACGTTGCAACGAAGACGTTTTTTGGACACATAACGATTCGGGCGACGAAAATTTTATTTATGCAATAGACAAAACAGGCGACAAACTTGGCACTTGGCAAGTTGCAGGTGCAGAAAATGATGATTGGGAAGACATCGCCACGATCAAAAACAAACAGGGCGAGTGCGTTTTATACATCGGCGACATCGGTAATAATTCACGAACGAAAAGTGAAATGACCGTTTATAAGGTCAAAGAACCAAAGGTTACAAAAAACAATTCGAGCCAGAAAAAACCTCTCGCCACCGAAAAAGCGGAAGCGATAAAATTTACCTATCCCGATATGCGACACGATGCCGAAGCACTTCTCGTGAATCCTGAAACGGAAGATATATATATTTTATCCAAGCGTTTTAGCGGAGCTTCGGGAGTTTATAAACTTTCGGATTATAAGGTCGGACAAAGTAAACCGCTTGAAAACATTGGCAAAGTAAGCGTTCCCGCACTTCCGAATGGACTTTTAACAGGCGGTGATATTTCGAGTGATGGAAGTCGTGTTATTTTATGTGATTATTACAACGCTTATGAGATCGTTCTCCCGAAAGACGCAAAAAAATTCGACGAAA
>JBGTHN010000651.1:0-5769 GCA_041746235.1 Pyrinomonadaceae bacterium
AAAATAAAAAATTGAAAAATTTAAAAAAAAACCCTTCAAATTGATTTTGTTCTTTCGTCTATTCAATAAAGAAAATTTGCTCATTTTTGACCTCCATAAGTATTTGGGATAATACTAAAACCTTTTTTTAGAGCCAACTAATTATTTATTTTTGATTGTTGCTTGTTTCATTGGATATTATAACATACCTAAACCCAAGAGATTTAGCCATAGTGTTTGCTTTTAATTCCGCCCAGAAAGTGTTTTTTAGCTTTTTACGGTCTTCAATAAAAGAACCGCCTAAAGCAAGATAAATTTTCTCGTTCTCAGTTGTTGCTTTCTTTGCTATTTCGCTTTCCATTTCTTTTCTGGTTATTTCTTCCGATGTCCATTCCCACACATTACCAAGCATATCGTAAGCATTAAATGGTGATCTGTTGACCGGAAAACTTTTAACGGCATTAGCACTATCTGTTTTCTTTGGCTCAACGCCTTCGTCATTCCAATCATTTCCCCATGGATATTTAAAAAGTTTTGGACCTCGTGCGGCTAATTCCCATTCGGCTTGGGTTGGTAATCGAAATTTCAACTTATATTTTTTGCTCTTCCAATCACAAAAAGCATTGGCATCATTCCACGAAACATTTACGACGGGAAAATCTTCCATCTCTTTTGGAAATTCTGTCTTGTCCCAACCACTTGGTGAACGATGTCCTGTTTCTTTAATAAATTCTGCATATTCTGCATTTGTAACTTCAGTTTCAGCAATTTGAAAACTTTCAACAAAGACTCTTTGCAAAGGTCTTTGTGTATCGCCACCGCCGACTATAAATTCACCGCCTTCAACATCTACAACTCCAACTATTTCTGGAGTGATCTCAGAAACCGATTCTGGTTTCGGAACTTCTATTGGTAAATCTGCAGTATTTGAGTTACCGCTATTTACCTCTGTTACAACACCTGTATTATTAGTATTATTCGATTTATTTCCTATATTGATGCCGAATTTTTCTAAAAATCTGGCAGTATCTCCGCGTTCTCTGGCTTGCGAACCAAATACTCGCCACGTTCCAATGCCTAATAGAGCAGCAATTGCAAAACAAAATAGACCTGCGATTAACAAAGGCATTACGCGGGATTCATCTTTTAGAGGTTTTAGGGAACTTAGTTGTTTTTTATCCGGCATTATTAAACTTTTGCATTTCTTTAAAATAATAAATGGATTGCTATTAATTATAACTTCTCTGAACGCTGGTGCAAAATTGCGGCAATTTCATCATTTAGTTTTTGTTCATTCTTTTGTATCTCAAACTTCTGATTTTGTTGCCATTTTTCTTTGTGATGTTCAATAATTTTTAATTCTTTATACGCTTCCGAAAGTTTTTCTAATGCAATTTCAACTGCATTTTCAGCATTTTTAACATTAATCTTTTGTTCCTCAACGGAAATTATTAATTGTTTCTCATGTTCCTTTAGTGTTTTAATAAAGTTACGATGGGCGACCACATTTCCGGCAGATGTTCCTAAATCTAATTGAGAAATCATTGTTTCTCCGGCATCAAAAATTTGCTGACGACATTTATTTAATATTATTTCACGGTGAATTAATTCTTGTTCTGTTTCGACTAATTCTTGCCTTCGTAAAGCGACGAATCGTGTCGCTTCGTCTTTTTTCTTTTCACGGACGTTTAAAACAATTTCCAGTCTGTATTTCTTTTGTTTCATTCTATTTGAGAAATTTAAAATATAAAAAGTCGAAAAAAAATTACAAATATTTTTAATCAAATTGAAATTTATTGTTATATGATAACATTTCACAAGACAAATTAAACCATTTATTTCAACTTGTAATACCAAACTGTTTTCTACCCGCTAAAGAAATTGTTTTGTTAAAAATTTATATTTTCGTATAGTATAAATTAAGTAATCAAATATATTTCCAAATAAGAGAGCAATATTTAATTGGCTGAACATTCACAAAAACAAATTCCGATGGACAATTTAATTGACCGTGGTGAACTGGTCGAAAAGTATAAATATTATGTTTATTCTATTGTCAAAAAGGTTAAAGCTACCTTGCCGCGTAATGTGGACTTTGAAGAATTAGTCAGTTACGGAATGATCGGTTTGATGGAGGCGGCAGATCGTTTTGATAATCGTCGAGGAATTGCTTTTACAACATTTTCTTACTATAGAATACGTGGAGCAATTTTTGACGGTTTGCGGGAAATGGGCGTTTTGATGCGTTCTCCGCAAGGAAAATGGATACAAAGAGAATCAAACATCAATGATTTGGTGCAAACCGCTTCGGATGATAATGAAACCGGACATCAAACTGTTGAAGATGAAGTCAAAGAAGTTGGTAGTTTAATTGACAGAATTATTCCCGCATATTTACTTTCTTTAAGTGATGAAAATACGCCTGAGATTGCCGACAAATCTGATTTGCCAAGTGAGATCGTTGAATTGGATGATTTGGTGAAAATGATTCGTTCGCAGGTAAATGAACTTTCGGAAAAAGAAAAAATACTGATCGAAGAATTATATTTTAAGCAAACAACGACGACTCTACTTGCCAAAAAAATGGGTGTAACAAAATCTTGGGTTTCGCGTTTACATTCCAAAGCTATCGTTCAATTAAGGGATAATTTAATTGAGATTGGGGTTATTCCACCACCTGATTAACAAACAAAACTGTATCCGTAAATTTGATGTTTCTTACTTTTTGGTAGGAAACATTTTTTTTTGTCTGCCGATAACTTTTGCAGAAAGTAAATTTAATTGTTTTGAAACTAAACATAAAAAAGTTTCCTAAACGGAGGAGAAATATAATGTCAGAAGTCAATATAAATCAATTTAGTGCAAATTATAATAACCTTGATTATTTAGCACCGATCAATTCGAGATTTGATTATAATCAAATGTTGTCAGACCTTTTCGCCAGCCTTTCAAAGTTTTTTGACAGTTTTGGTGGAAATCAATTTGATACAGGTGGACAAAATCCGACTTGTGGATGCACTTCACCGCCGATAATTGATGATAGCTCACATCCTTCAGGAAGTTTGAAAACCGATGGCGGAAAAATCACAACTCCGGGCGGATATACAATCGAACCGTTGAGTCAATTTGAATGGAAGATCACAGGTCCAGACGGCAAAAGCACAAGAATTTGGGGCGATCCGCACGTTGATGAAGGTGATGGCGGTAAATGGGATTTCAAACGTAACTCGACCTTTATGCTACCCGACGGAACAAAAATAAATGTAACGACAGCACCTTGGAAAGACGGGAAAATGACCGTTACATCGCAACTCGAAATAATAAGTGGAAACGATCGTGTATTGGTGACTGACATTGATAAAGGCAAAGGAAAGATTGGACAAGTTACGGGTGACGGTTATCAACACGCAAACAGTTTTGGGAACGCAGACGTATTTGTAATGGGACGCGAATCGGATGATTGGTCATTCCAGGGACGCGAAATCATTGGAAGTAACAATGGCGGTGAATCTTTCAAAACCGGCAATCAACTTGCTCCGGGAGTTTGGAATGGCAACGGTGTAAATAATGGGGGCGATGCTATCTCAAGATTTATTGATGAATTATTTAATAATTGGACAAATAGCAGAAATCCGGGTGATTTTGGCACTGATCCATACAACAACAATAGTGATATTGATAATCTTTTCAATAATCAACCTTATAATCGAAACCGACACAGACAACAAATGACGCAAGCGTTTAGAGCTTTGGCGGATATGTTCAATGCACTTTCAAGGCTTTCTGGATTAAATGATATGATGCTACACAACAGAAATCGTTCAGTTTATGTGTAAAAGAAAGTATTTTTTGTAAAACTTTATGTGTGGGATTTGTTACAAAAAAACAGTCCCACACATAAAAGATGTTTAAATTAAATTTATGAATGAAGAAAAACAAGAAACTGCAAATAATAAGGCGTTAAAGGATGAAAAATTAGTTGGTGGCGAAATAACTATCGGCGAATATGTCGGTTTGGATAAAAAACAACTCTATGAAATTGCTCAAAAAGGTTATCAGCTGATCCAAACAGGAAGATTGGAAGACGCGAAAATAATCTATAAAGGCTTGGTTGCCGCCGATCCTTATGACAGTGTGTTTCATAGTCAATTGGGCGGACTTTATTTCAGACAAAAAGATTTTGACAATGCTTTTAAAGAATACGATTCCGCAATTCGTCTGAATCTGGCTAATGTTGACGCTTTATCAGGACGTGGCGAACTATATTTAATGCAGGAAAAATATCAGGAAGGCATCGAAGATTTAAAAAAAGCAATTGAAAATGATCCTCAGGGAACTAAACAATCTTCGATTCGTGCGAGAGGTTTGCTGCTTTCATTACGCGATGCCTATGAAAAAGGTGAAGAAAAAACGAAAGCAAAACATAATTGATATATGAGATGAACATCAAAATTGATTTACCTCAAATTATTCAGCCAAATGATTCACCTGAAAATAAAGGTGTGAAACAGAATAATGCTCAGAATCCGCCTTTATCAAACGCACAACATTCAAATAATACAGAAAAACATAACCCAATATTAAATGGACAAAATAAACATTTAAATTTACCGAATTTGAACTTAAAAGTTGCTTTAAATGCTAATCAAGAATTGCAAACTCTCGGCAAATCTTTTCAAAATAACTTTTCGGCAAATACAAATGTCAGTTTAAATGCAAACAACAATGGCTTTGCTCTCGGTTTAAGTCAAAATTTACAAATAACCGTAAATTATTTGTTTGAATCGCTTTCACTGGGAATTCAAAAACAGTTACAAAACTTTACGAATCAACAAATAGTTGCAGCCCTTTTTTTAGCTACCGGAATAAATGTTCAGATAGAAAATTTACCGCTTACTCTAAAACAAAACTTCAATTTTGAAAATAATATACATATCAGTAATAAAATATTGGATTTGTTAAATGATAATCCAATATTTAAAGAGATATTTACCATTCTTTTAGAAAATGATTCGACTAGACATCCAATAAAACAATTACAAATACTTTGGACTATTTCAAAATGTATTTTTAATGATAACGGTTGTGCAAGAACTGCCGGAGATTTGGAAAAAATTGCCAACAAATACGGAATAATGTTGGAAAAAGGAGATATAAAAACACTTATAAAATTGGCTGAATTAGTTCAAAGAGGACAAAATCAATCTGTAGAGTCTGTTGATAAAACCAAGATTCTACTTTTACAACTTATTTCAAAAGGTGAAAATCAAGCTGTAAAAATAGCTCAAAATGCTAATTTAAATTTCTTAAATAAAATACAAAACCAATTAAATGATAAACAAGTTGCCTTGCAAAGTTCAATTCAACCTGACAAAACTTTAAATCAAAATGTTAGTTTTGGTGTGAATGAACAGAAGTATGTTACGAAGCAAGAAAAAATTGCAAAACAAGAGTTTTATACGGAAAAAACGGAAAAGAATTTACGAAACAGATTAGATTATTATCCGCATTTCGCCTACGAACGACAGGTATCATCATTTGAAAACTCAAAAGAAGCAAGTTTAGGGAAAAATGAATTTGTTAATAAACACTATAGCGAAATTGAAAACTGGCTGGAAAGCGGAAGACATCGCCTTGTCAAAGATTTTGAATTTGATAAACCTTTGGGAATGATAGTTGATCGTAACGAAAGCGGTTTTATTACCGCAAGCAAAATACGAGTTGTTTTGGTACGTGACGGTTCGGTTGATGGTTGGCACTTTTTAAGATCATTTCTAATAACTTAATTTT
>JBGTHN010000652.1:0-1996 GCA_041746235.1 Pyrinomonadaceae bacterium
TGATTCATATCAAGGCACGGATATCTATGTTTATTTACTATTAACAGATCAATAGATAGATAATCAAGGAAAGAGAGTTATAGGGGATCGCTTTAGAATTACATCAAAAAATCAATCAATATATTTATTCTGATTTCCTTATTTTTTTATGGAAAACTTTGTCTGGCTCAACAAAAACCCATCTCTGCCGACAAAAACAACGTTCAGGACAAATTCAAAAAAGAACTTGTATTTCCGGGTTAGTTGAAAAAAGAAGAACTGGAAGCGGGAATTCCTTTGGCGACTTACGCTGCAATGCTAGAACTCGAAGAACAGTATTTGGATTCAAAGGTTTTTGCGAAAATCTATCCGGAAGTTCGCTTAAATTTTGAAGAATTTTTAGGACTTCCACTGGCAGGTATGCAAGCGATGGAACTTATCTCACCTAATGGAATTAAAACAAAAGAAGCTTCAATTTCAAATTCATTCAAGCCTGTAAACGCCGCTCAGGTATTCTTGAGCAAACAAATCTGGTCGTGAGGTAGAAAAATTGATTCGTCAGACGATTTTATTTATTTGTATTGAAAGAGAAGATACAGGGAGTAAAAGTTATGGAAAATTATAGATCGGAAATAACTACATTACAGCGGCGAACGAAAAAGTTGGAACGATGGCTTAAACTTGCGTTTATCTTTTGGATTGTTACATTCGGCGTTTTGATTTTGTCGGCTTGGAATCAAGGACAAACAGGGAATAATTCTGACAGTGCCAGGACACATCGGATTTAACGAACATGCACCAAAGTTATTTTTAAGCGATTTTAACGGCAGAACGCGAATCAAACTTCATGCCCAAAGCGAAGACGGAACACCAAAACTGGCGTTGATTGATAAAACCGGTAAATCAATATTTTTAGTTTCCGAACCAGCGGTTGAAAAGGGTAAAATATTGGTTTACAAAAAATTTTTGCTTAGAGCTTTTGGCAAGGAAGAGCCGAATGTGAAAGCCTCGACAAATTTTGATTGAGGGTAGGTAAAAGGAAATGAAAACTAATAAATCGCCGCCAATACGTTGCTAAAAAAATTGCCGAATCTTCGTCTGAAACATCAGACGGAATCTTTACGCTGGCGTTCGAGTTTGATTCTACGCGGACTCGAAGCATTGCCGGTGGCATTTTAAGAATTGAAAGGAGGTTAAAAATATGATCAGAACTATAATCGGAGTAGTAGTCGGATATATCTCGTTGGCAGTGCTTGTAATTGTCTTAATGATTTTAGCTTATGTGGTGATGGGAGCAGATTTTGCATTCAAATCCGGTTCGTTTGAACCGTCGGTTCTTAGGATTATTATGAGTTTTATAATTGGTATAGTAGCTGCTCTTGCGGGCGGAAATGTTTGTGTTGCCATTGCAAAAAATAAAAAAGCGGCACTTTGGTTGGCTGGCTTGGTATTGGTTTTGGGTTACGCATCAGCAGCTTTTAACATAACCAGTTCCGATAGCACATCCGAAAGGGTTCGGCAGAGCGATGTTTCGATGGAGGCTGCAATGCAGCAGTTAAAACAGCCCGTGTGGATAGAATTGCTGATTCCGATAATCGGTGCTGTCGGTGTGGTTTTGGGCGGAAGAATAAAGAATTAAGGTCATGACTAGCAAAAGTTAATTTGCCTAGTAATTTTCAAGAGGACTTTATTATGGGTCCTGGTTACGATAATTAAATCTAAACTCGCACTCTTTTAAGTGCAAGTAGAACGTGTTCTTTGACAGACCGCGGAATTTGACAAGCCGGACTTTGGCAAAGCCCCAGAAGCCCTCGATGCTGTTGATGTGATTGGTTCCTTGTGCGAATTGATCAGGGGAGTGATTGATGCGATAGTGCTTCTGGTAACCCAGATCGACGATTGAATCGTAAGAGCGAAGCCCGTCAGTATGGATGGTTGATTCCTTATCGACCTTGCCTTTGATAATCGCATAAAGCGTTTTACGTGAGCAGTTAGGAACGATCTCGGTATAAACTTT
>JBGTHN010000653.1:0-3445 GCA_041746235.1 Pyrinomonadaceae bacterium
TTTTCACGCTTGGAGTTGACCGCTTTCCGAAAATTGATGTGCCGACAATTTCGGTTCAGACTTCAAATTCCGGTGCGGCTCCCGAAGAAATTGAATCGGAAATTACGGATAACATTGAAGGTGCGGTAAATACAGTTCCCGGCGTTGAAGAAATGCGTTCGAGTTCTTCGCGTGGACGCTCAAATGTAACCGTTACATTTAACCTCGAAAAAGACCCCGACCAAGCCTATCAAGAATTACAGGAAAAAGTTTCAAGTGTCATAAACCGTCTGCCGGAAACGGCTGATCCGCCTGTTATAAGAAAATCCGATCCCGATTCCAGTCCTGTTTTGATTTATTCAGTTTCCGCACCGCGATCCGCAATTGAATTGACCAATATGGTCGAAAATTTGATTCAAGAACGAATCGAGTCCGCTGATGGCGTGGGCGAAGTGCAAATTTTTGGTGCGAGACAAAGAGTTGTAAAGGTTTTGATAAATCCTGACCGACTTCGTGCATTTAATTTGTCGGTTACGGATGTTACAAATGCTGTCCGTTCGCAAAATCTGGAACTGCCCGGCGGTGATTTGACCGAAGGTGCAAAAACTCTCGGTTTGCGGACGATGAGCAAACTCACCGAGATAGAGCAGTTTAACGACATCGTTATTACGACCAAAAATGGTTTTCCAATTAGAATTAGAGACATCGGAAAGGTTGATGATAGCGGTGCGGACGCAACTTCTGCCGCATCTTTGAATGGAACACAATCTGTTTCGGTGGCGATTCGTAAGCAATCCGGTTCAAACACCATTGAACTTATTAATAACGTCAAGGTGAGAATGGATGAGATAATTCCAAATTTGCCGTCGGATTTTAAAGTTGCCAAAATCCGCGATCAATCCGAGTTTATCGAAAATTCACTTCACGCAATTGAGGAACATTTGATCATCGGTGGAATTTTGGCGGTCTTAGTGGTTTTCTTGTTTTTGTGGAATGTCCGCTCAACTTTTATTGCCGCACTTGCTATTCCAACCTCAATTATCGCTTCATTTGCCGCGATTGCGTGGCTTGGATATTCGCTCAATCAAATGACGATGCTTGCTCTGACTCTGATGGTTGGAATTGTGATTGACGATGCAATTGTTGTTCTCGAAAATATCTATCGTTTTATTGAAGAGAAAGGAATGTCGCCGTATCAAGCCGCAATCGAAGGCACACGCGAGATCGGTTTAGCGGTTTTGGCAACGACGCTTTCTTTGCTCGCAGTGTTTATTCCCGTCGGATTTATGACCGGAATTGTCGGAAGATTTATGTCTTCATTCGGTTTAACAAGTGCGGCGGCGATCGCGGTTTCTTTGATCGTTTCATTTACGATCACACCAATGCTGGCAGCACGTTGGCTGAAAAGTCCAAAGTCCAAAGTCCGAACTCCAAAGTCGGAAGAAGAAAGTGGCGAGTTTCATGAACTTGAATCTAAAGGATTTGAAAGTTTTGAGGATAATTTAGATGATGAGCCTGCAAATCTTGGGGCTTTGGAAATGGAGCAAGAAGTTCATTCCGGCGAAGATAGCAAAGATTCATGGTTTTATCGCAAAATTGACGGTGTTTATACATTTCTATTAAAACTCTCAATGCGTTTTCGTTGGGCAGTTGTTTTGATATGTATTTTGGTTGTTGCTTCAATTTATCCGCTCTTTAATTTTGTCGGAATGGCGTTTTTGCCTGATGAAGATGAATCGGCTTTTGATGTGAATTTTCGCGGACCTCAGGGAACTTCGCTTTCGGCAACTCAATCAATTCTTGACCGCATTGCCCGTGATCTGCGTGAACAGATGCCGGAAGTTGAAAGCACTCTGGTGCTTGCAGGTTTTGGCGGTGGCGGCGGAAATGGCGGAAGAATATTCGTAACGCTCAAACCTGTTTCAGAACGCAAACTTTCGCAGGCGGCTTTAATTGATAAAAGCCGTAAAATCACCAAAAAATATTCAAGCAAAGATTATAAAGTTAATGTCGCGGGTTCGTCTTCAATTTCGGGAAGTTTAGGATTAGGACGTGGCGGTTCGGGAATCGGTTTTTATATTGCAGGACCCGATCAGGAAAAACTTAAACAATACGGCGATCAATTGGTTGGCAAACTTGAAGGCGATCCGCTGTTTCGTGATCCTGATACTTCAAACGAAGAAGGTTCTCCCGAATTGCGGGTTGTTATTGACAGACAAAAGTCGGCAGATTTTGGTGTAAAAGCGGGCGATGTCGCACAGGCTTTGAACATTTTCGCCGCCGGACAGCAGATATCTACTTTCAGCGAAGGAACGAAGCAATATGATGTTATCGTTCAGGCAGACGAACCTTATAGACGCGACCGAAGTAATTTGCAGTATTTTACGGTTCTTTCATCGAGCGGAATTCCGATCAGTTTGGAAAAACTTGTCAAGATCGAAGAAAGCACAAGTCCTGCTTCGATCAGCCGTTTGAATCGTCAGAGACAAGTAACGATTTCTGCCGGACTTCCGCCGAATACTTCGGAATCCGATGCATTGAAAAAACTCGAAACCTACGTCGCAGATCTGAAACTTCCGCCCGAATATCGAACAGGTGTTACGGGACAATCAAAAGAATTAAATCGTGCTTATGATGCTTTTCTATACGCATTTATGCTGTCGTTCGTCTTTATGTATCTGATTCTGGCGGCACAATTTGAATCATTTGTTCATCCGGTCACAATTCTTTTAACATTGCCGCTTTCGATTCCGTTCGCACTTCTCTCAACGGCGATTGCCGGACAGACTTTGAATATATTTTCCGCACTCGGAATTCTGCTGCTTTTCGGAATCGTCAAGAAAAACGCAATTTTGCAGATAGATCATACAAATCATTTGCGGACGAAAGGTTTAAATCGTTATGACGCGATCATTCAGGCAAATCGTGATCGTTTGCGTCCGATTTTGATGACGACGCTGGCATTGGTTGCGGGAATGATTCCTTTGACGATCGGAAGCGGTGCAGGTGCGGCAACAAATCGTTCGATCGGAATTCTTGTTGTTGGCGGTCAATCGCTCTGTTTGATTTTAACGCTTTTAGCAGTTCCGGTTTTCTATTCACTTTTTGATGATGCACAGGAATCGAACATCGGACATAGATTTTCCAATTTGTTCAGTAGGATTAAGATCGGTGTTTTGCGTCCGGCGTATGAAAAAATTGCGGGAATGTTCAGAACTTCCAAACAGGAAGGGAAAATAGAAGAAGAAGTTGAAGAAACAAATTTAAGTGGTGGTAGTGATAGTTATGTTGAACCCAGTTCAGGAAATTAATAAAAAGGGCGGACATTCCGGTTTTGCATTTGTCAAAAACATAAAAGGTGCTGATATTTTGAAGCATTTCTCTTTGTTTGTTTTGGTTGTTTTAATTTTAGTTTTGACTGCATCAGCACAAACACCTGAACCCACACCACAGCAACCTCCGCTTC
>JBGTHN010000654.1:0-2219 GCA_041746235.1 Pyrinomonadaceae bacterium
CGGCGGATTTTCTGCCGATTCGATAAGCGACCGCGTTAATGATTGCCAATGCAAAGCGATCATCACGTCTGATGGTGGTTATCGTCGCGGGAATGTTTTGAAACTCAAAGAAACTGTTGATAAAGCCGTCGAAAAATGTCCGAGCGTTGAAAGCGTCGTTGTTTTGGAAAGAACAAAAAACGATGTTGTGATGAAAGAAGGACGGGATCATTGGTGGCACGAACTGATGGAAAACTCTTCTGCGGATTGTCCTGCGGAAGAACTTGATTCGGAACATCCGCTTTTTATTCTTTATACTTCGGGGACAACCGGAAAACCGAAAGGGATTCTGCACACAACGGGCGGATATTTGACGGGAATATATATTACTACTAAATGGGTTTTTGATTTGAAGGACGAAGATATTTTCTGGTGCACCGCAGATGTCGGTTGGGTAACGGGACATTCTTATGTAACTTATGGTCCGCTTGCCAATGGTGCAACAGTTTTTATGTATGAAGGAGCTCCGACTTATCCTGACTTTGACAGGTTTTGGGACATTATCGAACGAAACAAAGTAAATATTTTATACACTGCACCGACGGCGATTCGTGCATTTATAAAATGGGGCGATGAACACCCTAATAAACACGATCTTTCATCATTAAGATTACTCGGAACAGTCGGCGAACCGATAAATCCCGAAGCTTGGATGTGGTATCACAAGGTTATCGGTAAAGAAAAATGTCCGATAGTTGATACCTGGTGGCAAACTGAAACTGGTTCGATAATGATCACGCCTCTGCCCGGTGCAACGCCGACTGTTCCCGGCACGGCGACAAGACCTTTTCCCGGAATCCTGGTTGATATTCAAGACAAAGAAGGGAATTCGCAAGCGACGAATGACGGCGGATTTCTTGTTATTAAACATCCGTTTCCGTCTATGCTCAGAACAATTTGGGGCGATGATGAGCGTTTTAAACAACAATATTGGTCGGATATTCCAAACGTATATTTTGCCGGAGACGGAGCAAGACGCGATGAACGCGGATATTTTTGGATCATGGGAAGAGTTGATGACGTGATAAATGTTTCGGGACACCGGCTCGGAACTGCCGAGATCGAATCGGCACTTGTTTCGCATCACTTGGTTGCAGAAGCCGCTGTAGTCGGTCGTCCTCATGAGATCAAAGGTCAGGCAATTTCTGCTTTTGTAACTTTGGACGGAACGCTTGTAGGAAATGACGATTTGAAAGATGAACTTCGTCAACACGTCGCAAATGAAATCGGTGCTTTGGCAAAACCCGACGACATACGCTTTACGGATTCTTTGCCGAAAACCAGAAGCGGAAAAATTATGCGTCGTCTTTTGCGAGAATTGGCTACGAGCGGAACTGTTGCGGGCGATGTAACAACACTTGAAGATTACAGCGTTTTGGAAAAATTGCGACAAGATGAATAAAGTTTTCTAACTATTCATCACAAAAAACATTGACTTTTATTGACGATATACTCAAACTTAAATTTATCTAAGTGAAATATTTATGTAGAGGTTTTATGAGAAACAAACAGTTTGTAAATAGTTTGATTTTTATTTTTCTCATTATTATCTCTATGCAAATTTCTGTTTTTGGCAAGGAACAATGGATTCAAGTCAAAACAGATAATTTTACATTGATCGGAAATACCGACGAAAAACAAATAACAAAAGTCGGTATAAAACTTGAACAATTCCGCGAATCATTGCGAAGACTTGTGCCGGGTTTGTCGGCAGATTCTCCGATCTCCACAACCGTTATTGTCTTCAAAGATGATAATTCTTTCAAACCTTTTAAGCCTGTAAATTCGGAAGGGAAAATAATGGATTGGGTGGCGGGATTTTTTCAGGCGGGATTAGATAAAAATTATATTGCATTATCTTTTGAAAAGAAAAACGAAAATTATTATCAAACTATCTTCCACGAATACACACATTATTTAATTGATTACAATATCGGTCGTTCAAATATGCCGCCTTGGTTTAGCGAAGGTTTAGCGGAATATTATGACCAATTTAGCGTTTCTCAGGACAGCATTGTTCAATTGGGCGGAGAAAACAGATCGCATCTTGAAATACTTAAAAGCAACGAACTTATTCCGCTTGAAACATTCTTTAACACCGATTACGAAACATTTCGTCTGCAAAATAAACACAAAGCAAATCTTTTTTATGCACAATCGTGGGCATTGATCCATTATTT
>JBGTHN010000655.1:0-4911 GCA_041746235.1 Pyrinomonadaceae bacterium
GCCACACATCCCGCAAACGCCATAAAACTTCTGATCTGTAACTGCTCTATAAAAATCACCGAAACGCCACAAATACCTAATATTAAAGCCAAAATCTTTAACCAAGTAATTCTCTCTTCCGGCAAATAAAACCAAGCCAACAAAAGTCCAAATACGGGAATCATTGCTTGCAAAACTGCCGCAAGCCCCGAAGAAATATATAATTCGCTCCAAAAAACTAAACTGTAATTTATTGAAAACTGTAGAATTCCGGTGATCGCCAACAAACGCCATTCACTTTTGGTTTTTGGGATTGGAATTTTGTGAACAAAAATAATCGTCCCGACGACAAACACGGCAAGAATAAACCGCAGTGAGGCAAATGTCAGAGGCGGAAGATCTTTGAGTCCGACTTTGATAAATAACCAGGTCGTTCCCCAAATCAAACAGAGTATTAACCAAACGAGGATTTTCATTTATTTAAGTCTAAATTTTAACTTTTTCATTTCTTACTAATTTTTCTCGTAAAAACTGAGCCATGTTTCACCTTGTTTGATTATTCGCCAACGTCTTATTTCACCAATTAGATCAGGCAAAATGTTTTTTGAATGATGTTCGACAATTAATAAACCGTCATCAGCTAAAAGTTTTGATTCAGCGTCGCCGATTTCATTAAAAACCAGAGAGTAATTTTCTTGATACGGCGGATCAAAATAGATCATATCCCAACTTTTCTCTTTTTCTCGTGAAAGAAATTTTTCGGCTGAGATGCAAAATATTTCGGTTTGAGTTTCAGGGATGTTGAGCAAATCCAGATTTTCTTCGATCAAAGCACAAGATTTTCTGGATATTTCGACAAATGAAACAAATCCTGCTCCGCGTGAAATTGCTTCGATGCCGATCGCTCCGGTTCCGGCACACATATCTAAAACCCTCATTTCCGAATTGATCAACGGATTCAAGATATTAAAAAGTGTTTCACGCAGACGATCGGAAGTCGGACGAGTTTTATTATCAGTTGGGCTTTTTAAGATCCTTCCCTTATATTCTCCTGCTATAACACGCATTTTGTTTGTAAAAAATTTAACGCAAAACTGCTTTGCTGCTAAAAAACAAAGTTTATAAACTAAACTTTGCAAATCTGCAACCAAGCGTTTTGCGTTAAACAAATATCTCAAGCCATAGTTTCTACGTTTTTCTGTCGTAAAAACTCATCGCCGATTCGCCTTGAACTATAACTCGCCAGCGTTTCATTACGCCGATCCTTTCAGGAAAAAACATTTCTGCGTGGTGTTCGATAACCAGAATTCCGCCCGGTTTGATTGCTACACCGCGTTCAAAATACTTCAAAACCTCATCATAATCGGTATCATACGGAGGATCAAAATAAACTACATCCCAAAATCGTTTGCGTTTTTGCATCTTTTTCAGGAATGAAACGGCTTCCATTTCGACTATTTCGCCGTGTCCTTCTTTAATTTCTAAGGACTCCATGTTTTTCTTGATAAAACTACACATTCTGGCTTTTCGTTCAACAAAAGTTGCCAGTAAAGCTCCACGAGAAATTGCTTCTAAACCCACTGTTCCTGAGCCGGCACATAAATCTAAAAATCTTCCTGCCCGAACCCTTCGGAAGAGTATACGAAAGAATACTTCGCGTAATCTTCTGGCAGTTGGTTTCACCTTTGGAGAATCTATGCTTTTTAGATATTTTCCTCTA
This sequence comes from Pyrinomonadaceae bacterium, assembly GCA_041746235.1. Classification (GTDB taxonomy): domain Bacteria; phylum Acidobacteriota; class Blastocatellia; order Pyrinomonadales; family Pyrinomonadaceae; genus Aridibacter. The sequence continues at coordinate 1,700 of JBGTHN010000655.1, forward strand.
TGTTTTCCATCTGTTATCTGCATATCCGAAACAATTTTAGGGAGATTTGGATTTTTCCAAGGCGGAACGCCTTTTCCACGTTTATCAAAACGCTTTTTCGGATTATATTTTTTGTTTCTTGATTGAAAGCCGCCTTCTCTTTTTGTAAATCTTCCATCTTTTTTCTGGAATTTGTCATTACGTGATTTATTATCACTACTATAACCTTCTGATTTATCATCGCCTTTTTTGTAGTATTTTTTACGATAAGGCTTTTTGGGGGCTGTTGCTGATGCGTGTCGTCGGTTTTCCATTTTTTCACCTTTCTAATTTATTTTGGGAAAAATTTCACACATAACTTTAAAGACTACAATTTCTAAGCTATTACGAATAAACCGTAAGTTAAGTCTATAGAGAAATTTATTCGTCTGGAAATTTTTTTTTCAGTTGCTATTAATTATTTCTTTCTCAAAAACTAAAAATACGGAGAGTCTGAGAAACTGTTATAAAAGATTTAATCAAATTCAACCAAAAATTACAAATATTTTTTATAAATACTACTGCTATCACTATAAATTAACAAGTTCTTAACCGATTCCGGCTAATTTAAAGCGTGAATCGGATTTTGCGATCTCAATTAATCTTGAAGTCTCTTTTGTTAGACGTTTTTGTGATAGAAAATGTTCCGCTTCTTTTCTTGCTTCTTCTAAAATCTCTAAATCGCGGATAATATTCCCGATCTTAAAAGTTTGAATACCGGATTGCCGTGTGCCGAGTATGTCGCCTTGACCTCGAATTTCTAAATCTTTTTCGGAAATCAAAAATCCATCGTTCGTTTTTTCCATAATTCCGAGCCGTTCTTTTGCAACAGCGGTTCGTTTAACGCCCGCTAATAAGACACAAAACGATTGTTCCGCACCACGTCCGACTCGTCCGCGTAGTTGATGAAGTTGCGACAAACCAAATCTTTCGGCGTGTTCAATTATCATCAGAGAAGCATTTGGAACATCTACGCCAACTTCAATTACAGTCGTTGAAACAAGTATGTTTAATTTGCCGGAAACAAATTCCTGCATAATTGCTTCTTTTTCGGCGGGCTTCATCTTACCGTGCAATAAACCGACTGAAAAAGACGGAAAAATTTTGTCGCGTAATTCTTCATACATTTTCGTGGCGGCTTTGAGATCCATTTTTTCTGATTCTTCGATCAAAGGGTAAACAATATAAACCTGTCGTCCGAGTTTTACTTCGCGTTCGATTCCTTTGTAAACGCCATTTCGTTGGTCTTCGCCGACGACGACAGTTTTAATCGGAGTTCTACCGGGCGGAAGTTCGTCTATGACGGAAACATCCAAATCACCATAAACCGTCATTGCCAAAGAACGTGGAATCGGCGTTGCGGTCATCACTAAAATGTCTGGATTATAACCTCTCGCTTGAAGTTCGGCTCTTTGCATAACGCCGAATCTGTGTTGCTCATCAATTATGGCAAGTCCGAGATTTTCAAATTCAACGGCATCTTGAATAATTGCGTGTGTTCCGATGATCGCTTGAATTTCACCTTCAGAGATCATTTTTTGAACCTTTCGTTTTTGTGCCGCACGCAAACTTCCGATCAGCAGATCAACTTTATACGGCGTTCCTTCAAAAAGTTTTATCGCATTACGAGCGTGTTGTTCGGCTAAAATTTCGGTTGGAGCCATCAAAGCTGTTTGATAACCGCTTTCCAATGCCGCGAACATTGCCAGAAAAGCTACGATAGTTTTTCCGCTTCCGACATCGCCTTGAATCAGACGATTCATAGGCGAATCCGATTCCATATCGTCAAAAATCCGTTTGATGACGCGATCCTGAGCATTTGTCAGAGTAAATGGCAAAAACTCTTTCATACGTTCGTGGCTTTTATCGGTAATTTCCACAACAGTTCCCTTCGGCTCTTTTGTGCGTTCGCCACGCTTAAATTGCAATGCAAATGAAACCCAGAAGAATTCTTCAAAGATCAAGCGTTTATGTGCGTCGCTTCTTGCCCCGACATAATCCGTTAAACTTGAATTTTCCGGCGGAAAATGAATTCCCTCGATCGCTTTTGAACGGGAAACTAGATTTTGACGTTGGCATAATTCTGCGGGCAGAGTTTCTTCGATAGTAGAAGTTTCGACATTTTGCAAAATGCTGAAAATTATTTCACGTAGTCGTTTTGTTTTGAATTCGCCTAGTTTTCGATAAACCGGAACTCTCCGCCCGACGTGAACCATTGCCAATTCGGGCGAATCGGAGTCTTCGTCTAATTCGTTTTCCTCTTCTTTATTGCTTTTTCTAAGCCTTTCGGTTAATTCGTCAAAACTATCGGCTTCGTTCGCCATTTCCTTTAACAAACCGAAGTTTTCGGCATCTTCAAAACTCGGCAAAATTTCCAATTCGTCATCAGGTTTTTTGATATTTAATGCAAAAGTATTGCGGCGAGAATCCCAATCCCATTGACCATAAGCGACAAATCTTGTTCCTCTATCAAATTTCTTTTTCCAATAATTTACAACGTGATTGGCATTTTTTCCCGATACGAACCAAAACACAACGACGGGTTTTCGTGTGCGGTCTATGTCGCTTCCGGTTATTTCAAAAATAAACAGTGGTGGTGCTTTTTTCGGACGATTTTTGCCGACGCGAAATCCGCCGGAAACCCTTACATAAAGTTCAACTGAAGCCTCAAGACCGTCATAAAGTTCTTCGATTGGCATCATATTTGAGCGGTCTTCATAACGCATCGGAAAATAATTCAAAAGGTCTTCAACCCTTGCATCTGTCAAATCGGTTTTGTTGGCGTGATTCGCCACCGCCATCGCCAATTTACGCGACATAGTTACCGAAAGATTGGTAAATTCAAATTCGTGAAGTGTATGAATCGGAGTTTTGATAGATAGTTTCATCTGCAAAATTTTAACATAAATATCGGAAGTTATTTATTGAATAAATCTGCATTGTTGACTTAAAAAAGCAATTGTAAGATTACATCGCTCAATTGTTGACTTACATTTGTCAATTGTAAACCTCCTTTTAATGATTTCACTCTTACTTTCGTTAAAATCACTCTTAATCTTGATGAGATTAAGCTTAATCTTGATGAAATGAAGCTTAACTTGATGAAATGAAGCTTCATCTCGTCAAGATTCACATTACTCTTGATGAGAGTAAATATAGATTTATTAACTGTAAATGACTGAAAACATTAGAAC
>JBGTHN010000656.1:0-4544 GCA_041746235.1 Pyrinomonadaceae bacterium
TACAAAAGAGAAGTTTGAAAAGATAACAAATAAAGTCAGCAAATATGATGTTGTCCTTTTTGGAAAAGATTCAGATAAACCAAAAGCGAAATCTGCAACGGCAAAAGTTGATTTAAATGTAAATGAATTTATTGCCGAATCAATCGAAACACGCCGTAATTCTTTGCAAAGAATCGGTTTTTATGCCGAAGAATTGGCGGCAAGCAACAATTGGGTGATTTCGGGGAAACGAGCGATTGACGGAAAATCTTTGTTGGCAAACGATCCGCATCTGCAAGCAACTGCTCCCGGAATCTGGTATTTATCGCATCTTACAACACCGGATATGCGAGTTTCGGGAGTAACATTTCCGGGCGTTCCGGGAGTTGTTCTCGGACATAATGAGTCAATTGCCTGGGGAGCAACAAACGTCGGACCGGATGTGCAAGATGTTTATTTAGAAGAATTTAACGATAAAGGCGAATACAAAACGCCGAATGGATGGGAAAAGCCAAAAACTCACAAAGAGATAATCAATGTTCGAGAAAACCTTTTAAAACCCGATTTGGTTGATGTTGAAATGGAAATAGTTGAGACTAAAAATGGTGTCGTTATTAATGATTCCGGTAATAAAAAGATTTCGCTGAAATGGACATCAAGAGATCCAAAAAATCAAGAATTTGAAGCTTTTATTTTGCTGAATAAAGCAAAAAACTGGAATGAATTTAATAATGCCTTGAAAAGTTACGGCGGTGCGGCACAAAATTTTGTATATGCAGATGTCAAAGGAAATATAGGATGGCACGTCGGCGGCAGAATTCCGATTCGACGCACGGGCGAAGGTGAATTTCCTTATGACGGAGCAAGCGTTGACGGAGATTGGGTTAGCTTTATTCCTTATGACGAACTGCCGAGTTTATATAATCCGAAGAGCGGTTTTATCGTTACGGCGAATCAGAGAATAGTCGGCACCGATTATAAATATCAACAATTGACAAGACAATTTGCCGCACCTTGGCGTGCAAAAAGAATTTACGAATTGATAAATGCGAACAAGAAAATTTCGATGGATGATGTCAGCGACATTCAACTTGATGTGTTTAATTTTCCACTTTCGGAATTTGCAAGAGAAGTCGTTAAACGAAATGCGGCAAGTGCCGATACAATAAAACTCTTAAAGGGTTGGGACGGAAAAATGTCTGCCGAATCGGTCGGAGCAACCGTCGCCAATGAAATAAATGCTTGTGTCGGCGAAAAAGTTGCCGATGAAAATAAACCTGCATCGGCTTGGTTGATTCGACAAAATATATTGCTTGAAGCAATTCCTGCGAATGAAAAACTCTGGTTGCCGAAAAAATATAAGAGTTGGGATGATCTAATAAAATCGTGCGATATTGAAGCCAATACAAATTTGAAAAAATACGGGGAAGATTCAGTTGATTGGAAATGGGGAAGCTACAATCAAGCGGAATTTCAACATCCATTAGCTGTCGCACCTTTGATTGGCGGACAATTCAAAGCAAAGTTTACAAATGTCGGCGGAAGCGGATCAACACCTAATGTTGGCAAAAATGTTTCGATGCGATTTATTGCAAAACCTGCAAATTGGGACGAAACTCGACATCTAATCCCAATGGGACAAAGCGGAAATCCGCAATCGCCAAATTGGAACGATCAATTTGAGTCGTGGCGAACCGGCTCACCATTAATATTTCCATTTTCAAAATCAGCAGTCGAAAAAGCGTCACAGGATTCACTTTTGATGACACCATAAAAAAGGATGAGTGGTTAAACTCATCCTCGTTATTAAAACTAAAAAAAAGCAAAATACTATTGCATAATCGGATGACCGCCGCCTTTGCTGTGATCGGCTGTTTCGTTAAAAAGTTTTCGGTCATTGTGATATAAGAGAAGATGCTCTCCTTCATAACGGACAATTTCCGAAACCCGTTTAAGATCTTTTGTATGTTCAGCCAGAATAAATGCGTTTGGATTAAAAGCGACGACCATTCCGGCAACATATATATAACCGCCTTTATCGTATTTTGAACCTGCATATTGAGCCGGATCAATCGCTATGTCAGCAGAATAATCTCCGGCAGCATTTTTGGTTCGGTCAGCTTTGGCAATGAAGATCGTGTAATCCGAATGCTTTAGACGATATTTATATTTATATTTATCAGATTTGGCGATTGCAAAAAGTTCGTTAAAACCTTTATCAATCGCATTGAGCATTCTTTTTGTCGGCTTTTTAACAGATTTAACTTTCACTCCTTTTGTGGTTTTGGTCGAAAATTTAAATTCGTCACCACTTATTCTTTCTGCTTCATTCATGATTACTTCATCAACATTATTAGTTTGTGATTTAATCGGAATCTGAAATGCGACAAAGATGAGTGCAGAAATCAGTAAAAATATACAGACAATTCTTGTAAAAATATTCATAATACACCTCAAATGCGAAAGTATTCGCCTTGATGGTAAATAAAAAGTGCAATAAATATGCCAAAGATGAAAAACAGGTAAAACCTTTATATTATGCGGATTGTAGTGTTGATTTTATACGATTTGGACTTCAAAACTGACGATATGAGTTTTAAACTTGCTTCTTTTCAATCGTGGAAGAATTACCTTTCAATTAAAAATTGTAAAAGACTCTTTTAATTGAGTCAAGGGTAATTTGTTTTGTAATCTAAATGAAAACCTCTAATTTTCCAATCTTTGGCGGGCTTTCTCAATAAAATTTTTTAACATTTCACCGATTCGTCGGCTCATTTCATTGCTGATAAGTGATTCGCCTGCAAAGCCTGCCAACAGATGTAAATCTGTTGCAGAATTTCGTCTCATTTCGATATTTTGAGAAATTTTTACAAGCGTAATGTCCTTTGATTTTGGCATAAAATCCGCTGAATATCTTAAAAAATTAAATTTCTCGGACTCAGCAGGCGACCATTCGATCCGTTCATCGGAATGTTCAGTTTCTCTAACGGCAAACTTTTCGACAAAAGAGCCGATCAATGGAACATCGGCACGGATTTTCCAATGTAAGATGTCGTTATTGTCTTTGTGAATACTTTCGATAAGCGGCATCAATTCAATAGAGTTTTTGTAGTCAGAAAAAAATTCAATTACTTTTTCAAGATTCGCATTGAATTCTGTTGTTTCGCTATGATTTGCACGGATTGTGAACATTTGTTTGTGAATTGTGAATCGTAAATTATTAAAAGTGAATGTTTGATGGTTCAATGCTTTTTTCATTTAACTATCAAACATTCAAAAGGTTAAAAAGTTTTATTGAATAAAAGAGCGTTAAGAAATTGCCGTGAATTTGAGCGGAAAATTCCACGGAAGAAAATGTCGTCGGAAAACATAATTGTATGTCCACGACCTCTGCGTTCATCAATTAAGTAAGCTGTTCCTTTCAAAAGTCTTTCTGTGTTTCCTTCCCAAACGAAACCTGAAATTGTTAGAGGTAGTTTTGGATTTTCATCAAAAACAAGTGCGTTTGAACCTTCTTTAGAATAACGGAAAAAATAACCCGATGCTAATAGAACTGGAATTTCATTAGAATTCACACCGTAATTTAAATAAGTTGTTCGATCAACTGTGGCACGCATAACTGCTCCGGGAACTTCTTCAGGGACTTTACCCATATTTGCCGAAGGCGAGACAATTGGCGGTAAAATTGGAAATTCAGTCGCTTTGTCGGGTTTCGGGGTTTCTTTTACAATTGGTGTGGCGGCGTTATCTTCTTCCTTTTCATCAGATTTTGAGTTTCCTGCTTGCGGATCATCACCACTTCCGACCAAAACCGAAGTTGTTAAACCAACATCTTTTAGCGTTGCAAAAACCGATGCACCACCAAAAGTTACTATAGTTCCACCGCCTGAAATCCATTCTTTTAATGATCCAATACCGCTTTTATCAAGTGCTTGGAAATATCCACTGGCAGAACCGTGTGGCATTATCAAAACATCATAATCTTTTAAGGCTCCGAATTTAATATTTCGTAAAGATAAAGCTGAAAATTCGATTCCGTATTTGTCCAACATCCACCAAAGTGAACCGTAACTAGTCTGACTGACCGGCTCATCAACAACCATTGCGATTTTCGGGGCTGACATTTGATATACATTTTCACCGCCAATTCCCGTGTCACCCTCTTCTGTATAACTCGTATTTGCCGGAGTAACATTTACACCCAATTCACGCGAAAGTCTGGAAATTGCTTCATGAACTGATTCGGGATTTCGTGTAACGCGAACGACAAATGTTCCAACATTCCAATTTCTTCCCGCCGCATTTAAAGTTCTTGTCGAAACACCGACTCGATAACCTTCTTTCATTAGACGCAACGCCATAACTGCCGAATGGTCGGTTTCATAAGGAATAATATAAGCAATTTTGCCTCTTGAGGTGCCGCTCGAAGATTTTGCATTTGCCAGATAATCATCTGAAACAACGGATGGATTTCCTCCGCCCACATCTTCAGTCCAATATGCGTCAACTCCGAAAGCAAGCGGCAAATTCCACGCTGTAATATCATAAAATCCATAACCTTCACG
>JBGTHN010000657.1:0-4241 GCA_041746235.1 Pyrinomonadaceae bacterium
GCCAACTATTATTAATCCAAATATTCCGCAAGAAATTTCCGATGTATTAATGGTCGCTTTGCAAATAAAACGCGAAAATCGTTTCAGTTCGGCTGTGATAATGAAACAAGTTTTACGAACTGCACAAACAAAAATAAAGGAACGTGAAAAAGTAAACGGAGAAACATCGGAAATTGCAAAAACAATTGAAATTCAGTTGAACGAACCAAAAGTGGCGATTAGTCAACCAATTGCGAAAAAGGTCGAAGGCGGAGAAAAACAGCAGATCGAATTGATAAAAAAACAATTGCGTGAAGCCGAAGAAAGAAGATTAGCCGCCGAAAGACGTGCTGCTGAAGCTGAAGAACTTTTACGCAAACAGGAAATATTTAATTCAGTTATTCAAACACCATTCGTGCCAATCTCAGAATCTGAAGATTATATTGAGTCTGAAAATAATGTTGACAGAGAAAACGAAGTTTCCATTTTGGATTCAGAGATCATTGAAAATAAAGTTCAGGCAAATGATACATCAAATTATTTTAGTGATTTGTATGATGAGCCGAATGATGAAACGAAGCCAAGAAGCAAATCTGTTTTGAAAATGGCGGCAGGCGTGATCGCTCTATTGATTGTCGGTGGAGCAGTTTGGGGAATTTGGGCATTTTACGGAAACGGTTTTGTCCAATCAACGCAGACCGCTTCCACAGACGCAGTAGTTCCGCCCGTTGCAGTTACAGAAAATACTCCTGTAATTGTGAACAACGCCTTGGAAAATGCTGGCGAACCAGAATCCGAAACTGAGGCACTTCCGACTCCTGAAGAAAGTGTTGAAAATGCTGAGTCAGTTCCGCCTGTTCCAAGTCAACCACAACCGACTCGAAATCAGATTGAAAACACTCCGAAACGCAATACAGCAACGGTGAAAAGGAACACACCTGCACCGCCACCTCAAAAAACTAATCAAACACCAAAACCGACACAGCCGCAAAAGAAATCCGTAACACTTGATGAGTTAATAAAAGATAATTAAGTGAAGTAAAAAGTAAAACGTATAAATTATTAATAATTTATATTGAAAAGGAACAAAAATTTATGAACTTGAAATCTATTCCCGGCAACAAATTTAAACAAATCTTGTTTCTTCCATTGATTTTAATGATGGTTGTTCAAATGACAACATTTGCACAATCAACCGAACTGAGTCTGGTTGATATATTTACAGCATTACGCTCAAGAAAGGCTTCGCTTCCCGAAAAAAATCAAATTTTATCAGAAGGCGTAAAGCAACGCGGCATTACTTTTGTGATCAATAAAAGTCTCGAAGATGAATTACGTAATGCGGGGGCAAACGAGGATCTGTTAAACGCCATCCGCGAAAAAAGTCCGCAGATGGAAACGCCCGTTAAACTAAAGGTCGAACCAACTCCAAACCCCGTTGAAACACCGCGTCCGCCTGATTTTAACTTTTACAATAATCGTGCCAATTCAAATTTCGTTCTGGGCGAATACGAAACCGCCATCAATGATTATACAAAAGCAATCGAATTAAAACCGAGTGAACCGACCGTATTTTTAAGTCGCGGAATTGCTTTTTACAACACAAAAAAATTTGATCTTGCCATTGCCGATTTTGATAATGCGATCAAACTTGATCCGACAGAATCAATGGCTTTTTATAATCGCGGAAATGCTTTTGAAAAAGCCGGAAATAAACAAAAGGCGATGAATGATTATCAGAAAGCATTTGAATTAAATAAAGAAAATGATCTTGCCGAAAACGCCTTCAAAAGACTTCAAGCCTCAATAGTAAAACCAAAACCTCCCGAACCAAACAAGGAAGTATTCAGCAACCCGACGAACACAAAAGAAGTTGTAAACAACCCGACAGCCACTAAAGAAGAAACAAAACAAGTTGATTCAAATGAACCACTATTTGTGGACTCATTACAAACTTTAGCGGTAAAATTAGCAATTCCGTCATTATCAGCCTTTGAATCATCACGAAACATCGGAGGCTTAGTTACGGTTGAAATTGTCATTGATGAGAATGGAAAAGTTACCTCGGCAAAAGCAATGAGCGGTCCAAAATTCTTTTACAAAGTGTGCGAAACCGCTGCCCGCCGATCAACATTCAAACCCTATTTGGTTGACGGTAAACCTGTTAAGATAACCGGATTTATTAATTACAATTTCAATTCAAATTAGAGGATTATTTCTATACAGAAATAATCCTAAAAGTTTTCGGTTTCGCACAAAAATATAATTTAATAGATAACAAAACTATATTCGAATAGTTTTGTAACACTAATGGGTTTTCCATTTTTCATCGCCGGTTCAAATTTAATTTGACGTGCCGCAGCGATCGCCTTTTCGGTCAAACCGTTCGGTAATCCTTGAACAGGTGTAATACTTCCGATACTTCCATTTGCTAAAAATGTTACACGTAACCTAACAATTCCCTGCACATTATTTGTTCGTGCTTCTTTTGTATAACCGGGGGCAGGTTTGCTGAGAATTTTGAGCGATCTGTTTTCTCCTTTTGGATCAGTTGGTTTTTCAACATTAGGAGAACTGCCATCTCCTGCACCTGAACCTGTTCCTCTTCCACTTCCCATGCCAGGTCCATCTCCATCTCCATCTCCGTTTCCACGACCTTCACCAACACCACTTCCAAAACCACCTCCACGACCGACACCGCCGCCAGTTCCGACACCATCAGGTAAAGTAAGAAGATTTCCATAAGGCTCCGAAAAACATCGTGAATCAGAGATCTGACTTACTCTAACGAGAGAAAATTCGCCATATTTTCCTTTGAGAGAAAGTTTGCCGTTTTTAACTTTGAGCGTGTCTTTTCCCCAAATCTCTTCCCACGAAATTTCCTTCTCTTCAATAAGCGTTCCGTAGGATTTATAAATAGTGTCATCTTTATCAATACGACATTGAAAAGCCTCGTTGTTACCGTCTATATAAACCCAAACTGCTCTATTCGGATATTGCCAGTAACCATAGGGAGAATTGATATTTTCATCCATATTCACAACCTTCGCATCTGACACCTTTATTCCCTGTTTTCCATCAGAATCCGTTTGCGAATAAACATTCTGCACATTCATGATCAAGCCAAATGTTAAGCAAACAACAAACATCAAAGCCCCAAAACTCTTATCCGTAAAAACTAATATCTTATTCATTTTCAAACCTCCAAAAATATTTCCAAATCAATAATTATCACAATAAATAATTGTAACATTGTTCAAAACCTTGTAGTTATTAAGACTCAAACATTAAAAGAATTTGCCTAAATAATGCCTAAAGTTCTAAAATAACAATATCAAATATTTGTTTATGCGATTGTTATGAAACACTTTTTCCTAAAAGTTTTTGTCATATTGATTCCTTTCAGTTTATTTATAACTGTGTTTGGATTTCACACGAACACGACAACAAATAATGAGTATATCAACCTCCAATACATCCTTGTAAAACTAACATTCACATCCCGAATTTCTACGCCAACCGAAGAGATCAACCGACAATTAATCTCAGATATTGAAAGTCGCAAGGTAAATTTTATACTTAATGCCGAAAACGAAAAAGAATTAAGAAACGCCGGAGCAAATGATTTATTGATCGAAACAATTAACAAAAACATATACGTTTTGTCTATTTTAGAAATGGCTTCCAAAACCGATAAACCATTGGACGAAGTAAATAATGATTTGATAAATTCAGTTTGCGAAAATAGGACATTTTTTGTATTAACCTCAAACACAGTAAAAACTCTAAAAAAAGCCGGGGCAACAGATGATTTAATTAAAGCAATCAGTTTTTTGAATGATCTTAGTGGTTTATATACACTTTTTATTGACAACTACAAGAAAGACAGCTTAGAGCAGAAAAAAGTAGCTCTTGAAGCCGCTAAAAAATTTGTAAAAATATCCGAAAATAATGTTTGTAAAGATAAAGCCCTCATGAGCGAATATGTTAAATACTTTAATAATCAAATTTCTATTTTAGAAGAATGGATTAAACCATAAGTCCCTAATCCTAAATCCTATCCAATACCCAAAAACCCAAATATCAAAAGATTAGAACAGTTTATTAAAGCCTATAAAGAAAAAGACTGTATATGATTTCAATTAAGGAATTTGCCCTAAGCTCCGATTGCTAACTAATCGAAAAATAACTTTTCTTTTTTGGTAAATTAAGGAATAATGACGGGAAGACATTTTCACTAGAGTTAATTTTTACGGATATGC
>JBGTHN010000658.1:0-3738 GCA_041746235.1 Pyrinomonadaceae bacterium
ATAAATATTTAAGGAGAAGGATTTATGAGTACAAGTGCTACTACAAGAAAAACCATAAGTGCCGCTTTTATTGGCGAACTGCAACACGAAGCTGCAACAACACGAACTGTTTTAGAACGAGTTCCCGCAGATAAATTTGATTATCTACCACACGAAAAATCTATGACATTCAGCCGCTTGGCGGTTCACGTTGCGGAAATGTTTAGCTGGATCACTATGACTATGAAAACCGACGAACTAGATTTTGCAACGGCAGAATTTCCTCCGTTTGAACCAACTACAAATGAAGAATTAATTGAGTTTTTTGACAAAACTATTGCGGAAGCGACAGCGACGTTAGAAAATTGCTCTGATGAAACTTTTATGGAAAATTGGACAATGAAAAATGGCGAGAAAACTTATTTTACAATGCCAAAAATTGCCGTTTTAAGAACATTTTGCTTGAACCATATTTATCATCATCGTGGACAACTTTCGGTTTATCTGCGGCTTAATGATATTCCTGTTCCTTCAATTTACGGACCTTCGGCTGATGAAGGTGAGATGTAATTCAATCAAATTAAATTATTTTTAAACAAAAAAAGTGGCGAATCTTTTTCGGGAAGATTCGCCTTACCACATCACTGGTAATAAATGGAGTATAAAGTCATTTTTTATTTAAGTTTATAAACTACGCTTTTGGCAGTTTTATTGTCAGCATTAAGTTCAATTGTGAACTCGACACTTTTCCACGAACCGTTTTTAATTTTCACATCACCAAATCCGGTGTATGATTTTTTAGAACTTGAGAGTGTCAGCCCTTTTACGCTATCAATAGCAACAACGATATTTTCTGTTTTATAATCTTTACTAAATTTCTTTAACAAGGCTGTCATAAGATTATCTTCATTCGCATTAATCGAATTTTCTTTGCTTTCGTTAAAATCTACAAAGTTATATTTAACTTTCGCCAATTCATTACTTCGGGCATCAATAATGGTTTCAAATTTCATCGGCATCTTGTCGTTGCTTTTTGTTAAAACACAATAACCATCGCCTTTCATCGTAATTTGATTTTTTTCTACTTTAAATACTTCAACATTTCTTACTTGAAAATTAATATTCGGATTCGACAAATCGTTGCGTAATGTTCCGGCAAGATTGTTGGCAACTAGCTTTTTAGCTTTGATGGCTGACAGACTGTAAATTCTTTTTCTACCTTCTGCGTTTGCATCCGTTACCATCAGTGTTGAAACTACTACGCCTATGATTAAAGCGACGACTATATTTTTGACATTGAAGAATTGATTTTGCTTGATCATTATTTTTGCTCCGTTGGGTGTAGATATGGGAAATCTTTGAACTTTACTTTTGAAGATGTAATTTGATCTGTATCAATCAAGTTACATTATATAAGTAACAAGCAAAAGATGTGCCAAATTTACTTAAACTATGTTTTACAATGTTTTACAGATATTTCAAATATCGGTTTGACATAATTTCACTGAAAAAATGTCATACAATCGGACAATTTGTCATATTTATAAAACCTGTTTTATACGAAACACTACAAATTCGCTTTGGCAATTGGCGAGAAAAATGAGAAAATCTTGGTTTTAATTTGGATAGAAATAGATTCTCTATGGATTTAAAGGAATTACAAGAAAAACTTTTTGCAGGAAATCCGCGTGCGATAGCCCGTTCGATAACAAAGGTTGAAGACGGTTCAAAAGACGCAGGTGAATTGATGAAGGCGGTTTTTCCGAAAACCGGAAACGCTTTAATCATCGGAATTACAGGTTCCCCCGGTGCGGGGAAATCTTCGTTGGTTGATAAACTCGCTTTACATTATAGAGAGAAAGGCGAAAAGATCGGAATTATTGCGGTTGATCCTTCGAGTCCTTTTTCGGGCGGAGCAATTCTTGGCGATAGAATCCGTATGCAGACACTTGGTTTAGACCCAAATGTTTTTATACGTTCGATGGCGACACGCGGAAAACTTGGCGGTTTGGCGAGAGCGACGGTTGATGCAGTCGCAATTTTGGATGCGGCGGGTTTTGATAAAGTGATCGTCGAAACGGTCGGAGTCGGACAAGATGAGGTTGAAATTGTTAAAACCGCAGACGTTTCGGTTGTCGTTCTTGTTCCCGGAATGGGCGATGATATTCAAGCGATAAAAGCCGGAATAATGGAGATCGGCGATGTTTTTGTCATTAACAAAGCTGACCGCGAAGGAGTTATCCGCACAGAAAAAGAACTCGAATCACTTTTATCTCTGGCACATCGCCACGACTTTTGGGATCCGCCGATCGTTAAAACAATTGCCACTGAAAACAACGGCATCGAAGATTTATCCGAAGCCATCAAAAGCTACAAAGAGTTTCAGGAAACCGGCGAAAAGAAGAGTTTAGAACGAAGAAAAGAGATCGCCAAATGGCGTTTGATTGAACTATTGCAAGAAAGATTATTGGGAGATGTTCTAAATAAAAATGGAATAAGCGAAATGTTAGAAGCCTTTGCGTTGGAAGTTGCGGAAAAGAAACGTGATCCGTATTCGGCGGTTGAGGAGATTTTAAAATGAAAAGAATAATTTTACTTTCACTTTTGATTTTTACCATTTTTTCGGCGTTTGTTTTCGCACAAAATTCTGAAAAAATGACAGTTCAAACTGTTCCGGCAGATTGTATTTCCGACGAAGGCAATGTTTTAGAAAGAAGAAATTGCTTAGTAAAATGGGAAAACACATATTTTTCGTATGCAGTTAGAGATATTTTTTGGCTTACCGATGTTCCATATGGAATGAGCGTAGCATTTGAAAATGCAGTTACGGATGAAATAAAAATTAATTCAACTCCGAAAAAAACTGTTGTTAAAGACTTGTTGGACGAAGTAATTAAATATGATTCACGTTATCAATGGAATGAAACAAATGGAGTTGTGAATGTTTCTCCCAAAAACGATTATCCGATCATGGATGTCAGAATTGCAGAATTTAAAATTGACATATTATTTCCAGCACCAAGATTGCCGATAACAAAGGATACACAGTTCCCTATATTAAATGAATTAGAGAAAAAACTAATTGAAACTAAAGAATTTCAAGCATATTTAAAAGAAAGAAACCTTTTAGCAAGAACTCCGAATGCAGACAAACACGGTTTTATGTGTTGTGGTTTTGTTGGAAAACCAGTGCAGACTAGGATTTCAATAGACTTAAAAAATGCTACAGTTCGAGAGATACTTAACGAAATTGTGCGACAAAGGGGTTTTGGATGGACATATCAAGAATTTAATGTGATTGATGAAGGAAAACTTTATCATATATTTAGATTAGAAATTTAAGAATGAAAATTAACCATATAGGAATTGCAACGAAAGAGATTAATGAAGCGTTGAGGTTTTGGCAAGACGCTTTGGGTTTGGAGCATGTTCATACGGAAGTTGTTGAAGACCAGAAGGTTCGGGTGGCGATGTTGCCAATCGGAGATACAAATATTGAATTGTTGGAGCCAACTTCGGAAGATTCGCCGATCTCGAAGTTTTTGGAAAAACGTGGTGGCGGAATTCATCATATAGCGATTGAAGTTGAAAATATTGCCAAAACAATGGAGAATCTAAAATCCAAAGGAATGAAATTGATTGATGAGACACCAAGAATAGGTGCGGGCGGTTGCTTAATTGCCTTTGTTCATCCAAAATCGGCAAATGGCGTTTTATTGGAATTAGTTCAGGAACAAAAATAAAATATTTAACATCGGT
>JBGTHN010000659.1:0-5275 GCA_041746235.1 Pyrinomonadaceae bacterium
ATTGAAAAAGTTATGCCGAATATGCAAAAGGCGGGCGAAAATGCACCTGATGCAAGTCTTGTGGCGGAAGTTATTTACAATGCCGTAACTGATGAAAGTTGGAAAATGCGTTATTCAGCAAACTCACGTATGCTTCTGATATTGCGAAAATTTTTGCCGAATGCACTTTTCTTTTGGATCGTCAGACAGGCTATGAAAGGTTAATAAAATTATCGCCAAAGAATTGAGTCATCTTTTTACTTTTTATCGGCTTAACTTATATTGCTATTAGTAACAAATTAAGCGTGAATAACTAATCAAAATAACATCGTTTTTGTGCAAGTATCACAAAATTTATAAATGTTTAACCTGCCATTTAAATCAATTCAGAAGTATGATAAATTTCCGTCATAACTTGATACAAGATTAACTTCCACGTCAGTTCTTTTCTTTTAGGCAAATAGGTTTTGTTTAATTGGGATAGGAATAGAATGAATAGATTTTGTATTTTTTTTTACTTCAAATTTCAACAAAAAGGAATAAAGATTATGAAGAAATTTCTGCATTTTTCATTGAGCATTGCATTAGGAATTTGTTTGTCTATTGCAATTTTTGCTCAATCGCAAGCAACTACAGGTATAATTCAAGGAACGGTTTATGATCAAAGTGGTGCGGTTGTGCCGGGAGCAACAGTCACTATCACAAATGTTGGAACGGGATTTGGAAGAGTCCTGATGAGCAATTCTGATGGTGTATTTACTGCTCCGCTTCTGCCGCTTGGAATGTATAAAGTAACTGTTTCAGCTCAAGGTTTTGCTGAAAAGGTGTTTGAAAATTTACAAGTAACGATCGGACAGACGCAAACTGTCAGAGCCGATCTGAAACCCGCCGGAGCGTCTGCATCCG
Source organism: Pyrinomonadaceae bacterium (assembly GCA_041746235.1). GTDB lineage: Bacteria > Acidobacteriota > Blastocatellia > Pyrinomonadales > Pyrinomonadaceae > Aridibacter. The sequence goes on from JBGTHN010000659.1 coordinate 886, forward strand.
TGGATGTTTCTGCCGAAAGTGCTAATCCGGTTGATATTGCCCAAACGGAACTTTCTACGCAAATAAATGAAAGAGCGGTTGAGAATTTACCGATCAATCGTCGGGATTTTTCGCGTTTTGTCCAATTAACTCCGGGCGTTTCAATTGTGCAAGGTCCTGATGGCGATGAAATTACGATCAACGGACAAAAGGGAATTCAAAACAATTTTTCGATAGACGGTTCGGACGCAAATAATCCGTTTTTTGGCGAACAACGCGGCGGACAACGCCCTGCATTTACCGTAAGTCTTGAAGCGATCCAAGAATTTCAAGTAGTTCCGGTCGGTGCTTCGGCAGAATTCGGACGCTCAAGCGGCGGATTTATTAATGCTGTTACAAAATCGGGAACAAACGAATTTGCTGGTTCGGCTTTTTTGTTTTTCCGCAATGATGGATTATCCGCTCAGAATCCTGATGCGGTTGACGCGATGGTTCCGACTGCTGATTCACGAAATTATCAATTTGGCGGAAATATCGGCGGTCCGATCAAAAAAGATAAAGCATTTTTCTTTTTTGCTTATGAAAGAAATGATGGATTGAGCAAAAAGCCAAACAGCATTGATCCGATTTTAGTTAATATTTTTGCAAATCAGTTCAATTCACCCGATGAAGAAAGAATAATTGAAAGAACCGATGTTGCCGATGTATTGTTGGCTAAAGTTGATATAAACATAAATAACAACAATCTTTTAACGGTTCGACATAATTACAGTCGTGCCGAACAAGTTAATGGAACTTTTGATGTTCCGACCTGGGGTTTTAGTGCTAACGGACGTGAAACGGATAAATCAAATTCGTTTATTACACAACTTGTCAGCACCATTACACCAAGCCTGTTAAACGAATTTCGTTTTCAGTATGCCAAAGAAGAACGACCACGTTTTTATGATGGTCCAGATTTGCCAGATACAACAATTGGAACATTTGACGGTTCTATCTCTTATCGTTTTGGTCGTCCATTCTTTTTACCTGTTCCTTCGGATGATACACGTTTCCAATTCACCGATAATTTTACGGTCGTTCAGGGAAATCATCTGCTAAAATTCGGAGCTGATATAAATCGTGTGAAGGTTTCACAAACTTTTATAGGGTTTGCCCGTGGTCGTTATATTTTTGGCGGTCCGACCATTGATCTGGCGATTCAAGGTTTTCAGAATTATATAAATGGCGTAGATTCCAGTGGGTTGGCACTTTATCTGCAATTTGCCCCGATCGGAAACCGCACGATCGAAGAAGCGGGAACACAGTCTTACGCAAATTTTGAGCCGGGCATTTATGCTCAAGATACTTGGAATGTGCGACCAAATTTAACTCTAAATTTGGGTTTTCGTTGGGAAGGTCAGTTTCAACCCGATACGATCACACCACCGCAAGACACACGCTACGGACAATTTTTGAATGATCCGAGATTTCCTTCGGATGGTTCGATTCCTGATTTTACGGATGGTTATCAACCGCGTCTGGGACTTTCGTGGTCGCCGGGAAAAGACGGAAAAACAGCAATTCGTCTTGGTGCGGGAATTTATTATGCACGTATTCCGGGATTGGTTGTCGCCGGACCGCGTAACACGGACGGCGTTATTGCCGGAAATATATTTAGAAACGGAACGTTTCCGGGATTTCTCTTGCCAACGTTTCCGGGGACATTGCCAACCGCCGGATTTATTCCTGAGAACCCTGGCATAGCAATATTTGAGCGTAACTTTAAGAATCCACGGACGATTCAATATAGTGCAAGTATCGAACGGGAAATTTTCAAAGATACAACGCTTCTTTTCGCATATAATTATGCAAAAACAACTCGTCTGACTCGTTTCGTAAACCGTAACGATATAAGACTTTATCCAGAGGTTAATCAAATGTCATTCTGTGCCGCTGTGCTTGGTTTCGGAAGATTTTGCCGCGATGATGGTTCGGGAGTCGGCGAAATTCGTTCAACCGAAAGCTCGGCTCGTTCGCTTTATCAAGGTTTTACATTTACTTTGAATAAGCGTTTTGCGGACAAGTTTCAGTTTCAGGCAAATTATCTGCTTTCGTGGGACAGATCAGATGATGATAACGAGCGTGATCCATTCACATTCCGTTATGTTGATCCACGTAATTTGACACCTGAATACGGTTATTCCGATAGAGATCAAAGGCATCGTTTTAATGCCTTTGCAACATTTGAATTGCCCTATGACATAACCATCTCGCCGATTATCCAAGTCCGTTCGGCACAACCAAGATCGGTTGACAATCGAGGATCGTTCCCGAACATCACGCAACGAAATACACTTCGTAAAGATAACCAATTCTTTACACTTGATTTTCGTGCAGCAAAAACATTCAAATTTACCGAAAAGGTTTCACTTGAAGGCATTTTTGAAGCGTTCAATGTGTTCAATAATCGAAATGTCATCAGCGTTCCGGGAAATCTGACGTTCAACTTTGACGGAACTGTTCAGGCAGGATTTGGCGAACCTCGTCAGGCACAGATCGGTGTCAGACTTAAATTTTAAATCGTATTAAGTATAAGCAACTTTTCACAGCCTCGAATTATTAACAGTTCGAGGCTTTTTTATATTATTTGAGATTGAATAAAAAAAGTTTATGATACTTTTAAATTCAAAATAACGAGAAAACCATACGACCTTATCGAATATGAACGAATCAAAAAAGAAAAACCCGCTTCAAAATAACGAATTTCCTCTTTCATCAAAATACGATCACAAATGGTTGACCGAAGAATGTTTTGGTGCAAATCCACTGTGGCTTGCCGAATGGTTATGTCGGGATATAAAACTTGAAAGCGGAATGCGTGTTTTAGATCTGGGTTGTGGCAAAGCACGTTCCTCAATTTTTCTCGCAAAAGAATTTGGCGTAGAAGTTTGGGCGGCTGATCTTTGGGTTGATCCGACTGATAATTTTGAGAGCATTAAAGAATTCGGGCTTGAAAATAAAGTTTTTCCAATTTCCGCAGATTCCCACAAACTTCCTTTTCCACACAATTTTTTTGACGCAATTCTTTCGTTTGACGCGATTCAGTATTTCGGAACTGATATGCTTTTTCTTCCGACGATCGTTCAATATCTAAAACCGACGGGACAGATCGGATTTGCTTCACCCGGAATGACAAAAGAATTTAGCCGCGAAATTCCCGAACATCTTAAACCTTTGTGGACAAGTGATTTTTGGTGTCTGAGGTCTTCGGATTGGTGGTTTGAACATTGGAATCGGACGGGTTTGGTTGATATTGATTTTGCCGAAACAATGGATGACGGCTGGAAACTCTGGGAAAAATGGGCGAAAGTTGGAAATTCAACCGATTGGTATTTACAGGCAATAAAGGAAGACGCGGGAAGACATTTGGGATATATCAAAATGTTAGCCCGAAGACGCGAAGATACGGCTCATTTGGCTTATGATCTGCAAACCGGAGAATGGGTTTAAAGATAGTGTGTAAAATTTAAACAAGAAAATGGCTTTAGCCTAAACGAAATGTTCGGCTAAAGCCATTAAAATTACTCACCTAACCATTTTGGTCGTTAGATAAAAGCAAAATCAAACTGTTCTTGATGAATAGTTGAATCACCCGTAACATCTACAACTCCGAGATAATCTTCAATTTCCTCAAAGATTTCTTTTTCGGATTTTCGCAAAGTTTCGGCAACATCGGGATGAACCCGAAGAGTTGTTTGACGCACATCATTAACGCCTTTTGAAAGTCTGCGTGCTTCAACCAGAATCTCAAAACAAACCGTTTGAGCAGATTTTATCCAACCCGCACCTTCGCAGTATGCACACGGCGAACAAAGTGTTCTTTCCAACGATTGTTTAACCCGTTTGCGAGTCATAATGATCAAACCGAAATCGTTAAATGACAAAACTTTTGTCGGCGATTTATCTTTTCCAAGATGCTCTTGAAGAGCCTGGAGAACTCGCTTACGATTGTTACGGTCTTCCATATCAATCAGATCAAGCACAATAATTCCGCCCAGATCACGCAAGCGAATTTGCCGCGAAATTTCTTCGACAGCTTCCATATTTGTCTTGGTGATCGTGTCTTCAAGTCGTGCGTTTCCTTTACCAACGAATTTTCCTGTATTGACATCAATTGCGATCAAGGCTTCGGTTTGATTGATGACAAGATAGCCGCCTGATCTTAGCCAGACTCTGTGGCGAAGTGCTTTGTCAATTTCATCGGTGATTCCGTAAGTGTCGAGAATCGGTTCATCTAAGGTATGGAATTTTACACGCTTAACCATTTTTGGTTGAATCCGATTGACGAATTCGATGATCCGCAAATATTCATCTTCCGAATCAACGCGGATTGCCGTGAACTCATCGGAAAGCTGATCTCTAAGAAGTC
>JBGTHN010000660.1:0-3966 GCA_041746235.1 Pyrinomonadaceae bacterium
TACGAATATGAAGAAGCTATAAATGCTGATTTTACAGTTACATTTACATCACCCAAACCTGCTAATGTTTTATCTCCCAATTCTAATTTCAATGGTGAACTTTTTGTTGAACAAATTGGTTCGCCATATGAATTATTGGAAGAATCAAAATCCAAATTATACTTAGCTGAAGAATTCGATCCGTATTATTGGTTGCGACAAACAAAATTCTCGAATGATTCATATAAGAACAAACGTGGAAACGCATTGCTAATTGTCGGTTCAAAAAACTATTCGGGAGCGGCGGTTTTGGTTGGAAATGCGGCGATGGTAACGGGCGTTGGATTGGTGACAGTTGCGACGAGCGAATCTGCTCATGAATCAGTTTCATCTAGAGTTTTGCCGGAAGTCATTACGCAGAATTTGCCGGAAACTGAAAAAGGTGCGATCAGCGAAAAGGCGTTTGAGAAAATAAAAAGTTTGAGCGAAAAAGCGGATGTTTTGGCAATTGGAAGCGGTTTGAGTTCGGATGAAGAAACGACTCAAGCACTTGTTAGAAAAGTTGTTGAAAATAGAACAACTCCGATTGTTATTGATGCTGATGGATTGAATTCACTTTCACCCTTTGATCTTGAAGGCTCGGATGAATTGCCGTTAATTTTAACGCCGCACGAAGGCGAGTTTTTAAGACTTTTGGGAACAGACGATAAAGAGAAAATAAAAGACAGAGTTCAAGCCGTGCGTGATTTTTCCGTAAAACATAAAGTTATTTTGGTCTTAAAAGGCGAACGAACTTTAATTGCTGAACCGAACGGGGAAGTTGTGATTAATCCAACGGGAAATTCGGGACTTGGAAAAGCAGGAAATGGAGATAATTTAACTGGAATTATTACCGGATTTATTGCTCAAGCCGTTCAAGCTAAAGTTGATATATTTGAAACAGTTGTAGCGGCGGTTTATATTGCGGGTTTGGCGGGTGATATTGCCGCAAAGAAATTTGGGAAACGCATTATGCTCGCAAGTGATGTGCGGGATTTTTGGGCAGAAGCCTTTAAAGAAGTTCAATAATATATTGCAATCATAGTTGTTTAAAACTTGTTCTAAATACTGTCAGCACACTTTTTTACGACAGTTAAAAATTTCGGTTGAAAAATATTCTAAGTTAAGTCATAATACGAATCCGAAATATACATCAAATAAAGGAGAATGAATTAGATTATGGAAGAACAAATTCTGGCTAATCAAAAAACAATTATAGAAAATCAAGAAAAATTGATTGCTAACCAAAACAAACTTGATAAAATATTAGAGAATCAGTCGAGTATTGCAGGCAATCAAGATAAACTTGATAGAATCTTGGAGAATCAAGAGAGAATCATAGGGAATCAAGCAAAAATTCTTGGTGCATAAAATAAACTGACAAATCTTTTTAACTTAATTTACAAAAATTAGGATACGACATTCCTCGTATCCTAATTTTTTTACATAATAATTTGTGAACACTTTTATATAGACAGGATTTTTTACATTTCTTTCTTACCATTCACCGAGACGTTGAATTTCTTGAGCCGACCAACGCAATGCTTCGCTCTGACGAAGACTCAGACCATATAATAAACCGATTGCCGCTTTCGGATATTCCCTAGATAATTCTCGAAAATCATCATAATTCAAACTGGCTAAATCACTATCTTTGACAGCGATGGCATCGGAAGTTCTTTCACCCGGATTGAGAAATGCAATTTCTCCGAAAACCGTTCCGGGTGGATAATTTGCCAATCGTTTATAGTGACGTTCGGATGTATCAAGCCGAATATCAACTTCACCTTCCAAAACAAAAAAAAGTTCCGCTCCAATATCTCCCTCTTGAAAAATCAATTCGTCTTTTTTGAATTTTTGAAATTTCAAACGCTCTTTTAGTTTGGAAAGCAAAGAAGAATCCATATCCGATAAAATATCAAATGCACTTAAATCAATTTTGTCCTTGCCTGAATTGATTCCGACATTTTCCTCATTCAACAATGAATTTTCAGCATATTCTAATGCTTCATCTATTCCGATAAATGTTCGCATTCCGATATCTACAGCCGTATTACTTGTTTCGAGAAGCGATTTCCCTACATCAAGTCCGAGACCAATTTTTTCATGAACCTCACAAAAAATGATTTCTCCTCCGGTCTTGTGAAAACGCTCGGCTAGTTGCTGCAAAATTTTAGCTCCGGTTAGATCAACCCGGCGAACCCTTCTCATTTGGAGTATTAACCATTTGGCTTGATCAAAATATGGCTCCAACTCTTCAAATAAACTATCAGCTTTGGCAAAAAACAGATCGCCCGTCAATTCGCAAATAACAATTTGGTCGCCCTTTTCTTTTAAGATGAGTCTTTGATTTTTTGGTCTCTGTTTAACGGAATGAAATTCCGAACCGAAAAAACGACGATGAATAACTGATTCTTTCACTTGTTTGCGTAAATATATAATAATGGCAATCGAAACGCCTAAACCGACGGCGACCATTAGATCATAGATTACCGTTACAGAAGTTACTAAAATTGCAATAATTGCATCAGAACGTGATTCGCTTCGTGTCAGCCACTTGAGAATGTCCGGTTCAAACATTCCGATACTGACGCGGATGATAATGCCGGCTAACACAGCTATCGGTAAAAGCGTGCTTAAAGTTCCGCCGACTATGATAAGAGCGATCAGTGCCAAACTTGTATAGACACCAACCCATCGTCGTCCGCCGCTTTTTATTGCCAGAACGGTTGCACCGGCTGTTCCGGCACCGGCAATTCCACCAATTAAACCGCTGATGATATGACCAAATCCTTGTCCGATCAGTTCTTTGCGGGCATTGTGACGAGTTTCGGTGGTGACATCGGCGACCACTGAAGTGAGAAGAGTGTTGAGCGATCCTAAAACAGCCAAAGTCAATGCCGCTATAACCAACATTCCCCACGGTAGAGACCCGAATAAGGAAAAATCAAACCCGAAATTTATTGAACTGAGTGCAGGTAATTCACCGATCACCCAATTTGCGGGAATCGGCTCTGTGGCAAATAATGTTAGAATATGAAAAAAAATAGTTCCGCCAATCAGACCTAATAATGTTGACGGGATTTTATCGGTCAGACGTGGAATAAAAAAGGTGATGGCGAGGGTAACAAACGCTGTGAGCCACGGAATCGCATACATAAACGGCGATTTTAAATCAATTCCTCCGGCTGAAAGTGGTGCAATTTGTGAAAAGAGCATCAAAATTGCCGCTCCGCTGAGAAAACCGACGACTACTGAATACGGAATAAATTTTATCAATTTACCACCGCCGGAAACTCCTATAATGATTTGGGCAATGCCTGTTAAAACTACTAATACGATTAATGCCGCCAGTATATTTCCCCCTTTTCCGACATTTCCGGCAATCAGAGCCAACGCACTGCTGAGCAGAATCAACATAGGTCCGGTCGGTGAACTGACTAAACCGCGTGTTCCACCGGAAATACCGGAAGCCATTGACAATGCAACTGCACATAACAAACCAGACATCGCTCCGACAGCGGCTGAAACTCCGTGTGGTGCTAAAAGAGCCACGCCGAATGCCATGGATTGTGGCAACAGCATTGTTGACGCTGCTAAACCACCCCAAAAATCGGAAAGTGGCAGGTTAGTTTTGAGTTTGTTGACGAAATTTTGCATTTTTCGGTTTTTTGTCTTGAGTTGAAAAATAATTTAAGTATTAAATTATAATGGTTGTAACATATTTTTTTCGGCGTATAAATCAATGGCTAACTTTATTTAAGGTTAATCAGAAAATTTAAAGTGTATTTTCGATTTTTTTACTTTTATAAGTTACGCAGTTGAAAGAAATATTAAACAGGGATGAACAGGATTAAGAGGATAAAAGAGTAATAAAACACTTATTTTACATATCCTTGTTTATCCTCTTAATCCCTGTTAAATTCGCCTTTATGTTTTCAACTGCGT
>JBGTHN010000661.1:0-6257 GCA_041746235.1 Pyrinomonadaceae bacterium
ATCACCGAAAACTTAAAATCGAAGCTCTGAAAACAGATTCCGCACATCAGAAAATCATTTCCGCACATCAGAAAATCATTTCCGCACATCAGAAAATCATTTCCGCATATCAGATTTTTGTTTCCGCACACGAGAAATTGAATTCCGCAACAGCGAAAACAGATTCCGCAACAGCGGAAACACTTTCCGCTGCAACGAATTTTCATTTCGCACGAACAAAATGTAAAAAAGAATAGAATTTATTGCGAACGAAGCGTTGAAAGCGGCTTTTTGAAAAGGACGCTGAAACTTGCGATTGCTCCGACAAGCATTACTAAAACGGCTGTGATCAAAATTCCTAAAAGCATTAAACCCAAATCAAATTCCCACTCAATATCAAAAACATATTTGGAAACACCATAGGAAAGTGCGGTTGCAAAAACTGAGCCGATGATTCCCGCCATAATTCCTAAAATTCCGTATTCGGCAAACAAAATTGCGGCTAAAGTTCCGCGTTTTGCTCCGAGAGTTTTCAAAATTGCGTTTTCATAAACTCTCTGTGATTTTGTTAGAGCAACAGAACCGATCAGAATTAGAATTCCGCTTAAAATTACAAAACTTCCGACAAATGAAATTGCCAGAACGAAATTTTCGACCAGATTTTGAACGACTTTGACGATTTCGGCAACATCTATAATTTGAACATTCGGAAATTTATCAATCACATCACGTTGCAAACTTTGACGTTGATTGGCGGGAATTCGTTTTAAAACATTGGCAATAAAACTTTGCGGAGCATTGTCCAGAACGCCGGGACGAAACACAAATATAAAAACTGTTCGCGTGTTTCGCACGTCTAGTTTCCTGATGCTGGCGATTTGGGCGGTAATATTTCTGCCTGAAATATCAAAGGTGATCGAATCTCCGACACCGACTTTTAGATCTTCCGCCATATCATCAAGCAAAGAAACTTGCGGAACGTCGGATTTTGCCTCGTTCCACCAAGCACCATCAACAATCGTTTCGCTTTGGTCTAATTCTGCACGATATGTAACGGCAAATTCGCGTCCGATCTGTCCTTGTTGTTGACGGACTTCGCGGTTTTGATAGTCAATCGGTTTGCCGTTTATGTAGGAAATTCTGGCTCGAATCGTTGGAATTATTTCAGCTTTTTCGCCGGTGCTTTGTTGGATAAGTTTGGCAAATTCGTCTGCCTGGCTTTTCTGTATATCTATAAAAAACATACTCGGCAAGCGTTGATTTCGCGTAAAATCAAACTCACGGACAAGATTTGATTGCAAAGATTGAACCGACAGAACGACAAATGCACCGAGTCCGACTGCGAGCAAAATTATTCGTGTTTGATTTCCCGGACGATAAAGCGAATTGATCGCTTGTGAGATTGAAAATGAGCCAAAATTCTTGAGTTTTTTCAAGATCAAAGTTAGAACAACCGCCGCAAAATATAAACAGAGAGAAGTTAATCCGAGTCCGACCAGAAAAAACGCACCGACAATTAACGAACCGGCTTGCCAAACTGCTAAACCGAGCAATCCCGATAAGCAGACGATTCCAAAGATCCATTTTGTCAAATCGAGTTTACGCAGGTTTTTGTTATTTTCGTCACGCAAAAGCAGATTTGGTTTGATCGTTCGAACCTGCAAAAGTGGCAAAGCCGAAAATAATAATGAGATCAAAACTCCCAAAATTAAGCCTTGAAAACCCGTCCAAAAATGAACCGCATAACTCATTGTGGCGGGAAGTGCATCGTTAAAATTCCATTGTGCATACCACAAACCGACTTGGGCGAGGAATATGCCGAACAGACTGCCGATAAAGCCGAGCGTTAAAATTTGCAGTAAATAAACCGTGATTATTTTTGTGCCGCTGGCACCCAAACATTTCAAAACTGCAACGGATTTTCGCTTTTGTTCGACAAAAACTCTCGCTACATTCCAGACTCCGACACCACCCAAAACCAATATCAGCAAACCTGTCAAAGAAAGATAATTTTCCGTCCGTTCAAACTGTTCGCCGAGTCTTTCCTGCGTTTCCCGATAAGATTGGACTCTCAAAGTCGAGCCTTTCAATTGTTCACGTATATTCTCGACCAAAGGAGTTGGATTTGCGGAAGTTCGATACAAAATTCGCCTCGTTACGCGACTTCGGTTTTGAGTAATTCCGGCTTCATCAAAAGCCTTTTTCTCAACATAAATTCTTGCACCCAAACGAAATCCGCCGCTTCCGCCCGGTTCTTCGTCAAAAGTTCCGGTGATGACAAATTCTTCTTCGCCAAGTTTTATTTTGTCGCCAATTTTAACGCCTAATTCTTCTAACAAAATTGAGGCGATAACCGCACCACGATTTTCCAGAAGTTTGAAATCGAATGGTTTACCATTTGAAAGTTTGAAATCGCCGACTAATGGAAAAGGTGATTCGATTCCTCTAAGCGAAATAAATTCGACTTTTGAATTCTCGCTTTTCGAGGGTTTTGCCATCGCCGAAGTGTCAATTATCTCGTTGCGATCTTCGACGATGCTTGAACTATTGATGGCTTTTTCGATGATTGAAATGTCAGTCGGAGAAAAATCATCGGTTGAAGTTATCTGGAAATCTGCCGTAAGCAATTGTCTCGCATCTCCGCCAACTGCCTGGCTTAAATTTTGAATCAATGAACGCAAAGCGACAATCGAACCGACACCTATGGCAATGCACAAAAAGAAAAACAAAAGCCTTTTCCAAGATGAGCGAATTTCCCTGATCGTTAAGTTAAAAATAAAATTCATAAAAATAGAAAGTAAAAAGTAAAAAGTAAAAAGTGAAAAGTAAAAAAGAGTGTAATTATTTTTGCTTTTAATTTTGCTTATCTACTTTAAGATCATCGTTGACAACTCTGCCGTCTTTCAAAATAACCTGTCTTTCTGCACGATTTGCCAGAGCTAAATCGTGCGTAACCAGAACGAGCGAGACATTGTTTTTGTCGTGTAAATTGGTCATTAAATCGAAGATATGATTGCCGTTTTGGGAATCAAGATTTCCCGTCGGTTCATCGGCAAGCAGTATTTTCGGTCTGTTGGCAAAGGCACGGGCGATGGCGATGCGTTGTTGTTCGCCACCCGAAAGTTCAGACGGATAATGATGTCCGCGATTTGTTAATTCAACATCTTCAAGCAATTTTTCGGCACGCGATTTGGCATCTTTTAATCCCAGAATTTCCATCGGAATTAAGATATTTTCAAATGCTGTCAAGGATGGAATAAGATGAAATGATTGAAAAATGAAGCCGATCTTTTTACTGCGTGTTTCGGCTAGATCGTCTTCGCTCATAGTCGTAATGCTTTCGCCATCAATCAAAATTTCACCAGAACTCGGGGCATCTAATCCAGCGATCAAGCCTAAAAGTGTTGATTTCCCGCTTCCCGAAGCACCTGTGATCGAAACGAATTGACCGTCGGTTATTTCGAGCGAAACATTGTCTAGTATGGTTAAATCTTCCGTGCCGGAACGGACGGTTTTACTTACGTTTTGAAGAGTTATCATAGATTTGGTATTTGTAAATTATAAATGGTAAATTGCATTTGATTTATTTTTTTGTAGTGTTTGATTTAATAAATTTTCGTTATTTACAATTTACCATTTACTAATGGCAAGAAAAATTACGCAAACAAGTTTAAAAATATTGCATCCTAAAATTAGAAATTTACGAAATCATTAAAAGAATAATATGTCATATCTAATTCGTTTTACATACATTATAAGTTTCATCATTTTAGCTTTTTCACTTTCTGCGTGCGAAGTTTCGACAGCGGAAAAAAAGAACAGCGGGAACATTGATAAGCAGATTATCAAACCTGAGATCGAAAATGATAAGCCAAAAATTATTGCTTTTGGCGACAGTTTGACGGCGGGTTTCGGATTGACCGAAAAAGAATCTTATCCGTATCTTTTGCAACAAAAATTGGAAGCCGACGGTTTTAATTATGAAGTTAAAAATTTAGGTGTTTCGGGCGAAACTTCACTCGGCGGACTTGAAAGAATTGATTGGGTTTTGGAACAAGATAATATAAAGATCTTAATTCTTGAACTTGGTGCAAATGATCTATTGCGTGGCGTTCCCGTTGAGAATATGAAAAATAATCTTGACAAGATTCTTACCAAAGCAAAGGCGAAAAATGTTGAAATTTTATTTTGCGGAATGCTCGCACCACCAAATATGGGAGCAGATTATCAACGCGATTATATAGAAACTTTCCCCGATCTAGCGGACAAACATAAAGTTAAATTTGTTCCTTTCCTGCTTGAAAATATTGCGACGAATGCGAAGTTGAATCAGGCAGACGGAATTCATCCGAATGCAGAAGGAACGAAAATTATGATGGAAAATATTTATAAAGAATTGCAGCCTATGTTGAAAAAATAATTTCAAATTGTAAACATAGATATAGAAGAATCATAAAGAACAAAGGGAAGGAACAGATGAAATTAAGATTGATGACAGTAATTTTTTGTCTTGGCGTATTTTCAAATTCTTTCGAACAAACTTTTGAAACTAACACGACCGCCGAACAAGATCAAGCATTACCGGATAAAATTCAACTTATAGAAATATCAACACCGAACAACAAACTTACAGCCTCCAATTACACAGAAAAACAATCGGTAAAATCGGTTGATGATGAAAAAAATCAAACGGTACAAACTAATCAATATGTTCGACCAAGTAAGAAAGAAAGATTTAATGCTTACGTAAAAAATACGATCGGCATTCCAGCATTCACAAGAGGCGTAGTTGGTGCAGGATTTTCTACGATCACAAATAGTCCTGAAGAATGGGAACGAAATGGAAGCGGATTTGGAAAACGCTTTGCTTCAAATATGGGAAGTAATGCGATCAAACAAACCGTCATATTTGGTTTAGACGAAACGCTAAAACTTGATAGTAAATATTATAAAAGCAAGAAAAAAGACATTGGTTCAAGATTTAAAAATGCCTTTTTATCAACATTTACAGCTAGAAACACAGAAGGCAAACGAGTGATCGGAATTCCGCGAATTGCCGGAACATATACTTCCACAATTATTTCGCGTGAAACTTGGTATCCGGACAGATACAATTATAAAGATGGATTAAAAAGCGGGACGATCTCACTTGGTGTTTCAACTTTATTTAATTTTATAAAAGAATTTTTTTAGAAATAGAAATAAACGAACAAGGGTGGGTAAAATAATGAATTTAGATGATAAGACCGTTTTGGTCATTGGTGCAGGTCGCGGAATCGGACGCTATACTGCCGAACTTTTCTCCGAAGCAGATGCAAATGTTGTTTTGAGTTCCAGAACTGAAGCGGAATTGATGGAACTTGAATTTAAACTCAATTCAAAAGGCAATTCGAATGTTCTTTCGCTTGCCGCCGATGCTTCAAATCCGACTGACGTTAAATCTTTAGTAGAACAAACGATACAAAAATTCGGTTCGATAGATTATCTGATTTTAGCCGCCGGAAAGGGAATTTTGAAACCTTTCGGCGAGTTGACGTTGGATGATTTCGATCAACTTATTGACGCGAATACGCGAACTTCTTTTAACGTATTGCAGGAAGTTTTGCCGGTAATGAAAGACCAGAAATTCGGTCGCGTCGTTGCGATTCCGGGAATTTTGGGAAAAGCACCGATGATGCAGGCTTCGGCATATTGTGCGGCAAAATATGCTCTGACGGGAATGATAAAGTGTTTAAAAGACGAATATAAACGCTATGGAATACGTTTTTCGTTGATGCATTTCGGCGGAGTTGATTCTTCATTTTGGGATGACGTTTCAATGAAAGTTCAACGCGACAAGATGCTTTCGGTCGAAGCAGCAGGGAAATCGGTCTTCTTTGCGGCAACTCAGGAAGGCGAAGGTGTGATGGCAGAAATTGTTCTGATGCCGGATAATCATCAGTTAATATAAGGTAAAACTGTGGAATTCCACATTCGCTGATAAACAAGCGTCGTGGAACACCACGTTGTTGAAATTCAATATATCGAACATAATTTAACTTCCTCACACAAATTTTTTCAAAAGAGGAGTTAAAATTATGTTTCGTGTGTTTTTCAATTTTCTAATCGTTGTTTTTGTCGTCGTTATTGGCACATACGCACTTTTTTATTAGATGGATTTAGTTTGTGCGAGAATTTCTGATGAACGAAATTTGCGTCTAAAATAGACAGACAAACTTTTATCATTTCACAAATTTTATCAGGCAAAGCAAAAAGGTTAATTGCTAATTTAAATTAGC
>JBGTHN010000662.1:0-5413 GCA_041746235.1 Pyrinomonadaceae bacterium
TTAGCTTCGTTGACTTTCAAGTTACGACCGTCAAGTTCTGCACAGTCAAGTTGTGAGATCGCTGCTTGAGCTTCTTCTGCACTCGACATTTCGACAAAACCGAATCCGCGTGAGCGTCCGGTGTCACGATCTTCAATGATATTGATTGATTGAACTGTTCCAACTTCTCCGAAAGCTTCTTCTAAGTCTTGTTCAGTTGCACTAAAGGAAAGATTTCCTACATATAATTTGTTTGACATTGTATTTTTATACCTTTGTTCCCTTTATAGGGAATATTCTAAAGAAGTGTTTTCGAATCGAGGTTACTTCGGAGAAAAACGGTCTGCTACGCGAAGAATCGGGTTTCGGATGCTCAAGTTTTTAAGAGCGATATACTTCTGTAATTAAAAATGAACCTGCTCTAAAACTTATCCAAACGAACCGTCTTTGACTAGCTGCATCAAACTTTGACGCAAGAGAAGGGTTAACGTCGTATATGATGCACTCTTTCCCAATAAGTTGCAAGTTCAATTAAGGCTTTTCGAAATTGTTAAAATCAATCAAATCATTTAAGCAAAATATATCTTGATAAATTATGTAAGTAGTGGGACGGAAATAGTTATATTATTGAGAAGTTGAGGCACAAACGCGACCGTTACGAAGCGTGTCAAAGTTTCTATAAAACACCTTCTTTAACAGTCACGTTTCTGAGTTTCGAAAATCAAACTTGTTGATTTTTCGGCGTAAAGTAACCGAAGGAAACTTTCGCTCGACATTGATTTAAAAATAAAATCCCGACTCCTATCGTTAGAATTTTGTCAGCGGCGTAAAATTTAGATCACTAATACTATCCGTTATGTTTAGAACGAATGGAGCGAATATGTAACTTTTTGAATTCAAAGTGATTATACCTGTTTGACCTGCTTCAACTTCCGCAAAGCGATAATAGCCGAAGGGATTTGTTCGAGCGACAAGAACTTCGCCGGTTTGAATCGTAAGATAAAGGGCTGTCCCAGGAATCCCACGTCCATTTTCATCGGTAACTCTTCCTTGAATCGAAACATTTGCGGCGGTTGGTGAGAGACGTTCATAAGCACCGATGTCTGTGCCGTTGGAAGCGTTGCTGATGGCGGGATCGTCAAATGGGCGTGTAAAACCACGTTGGTCGGTCGTAAAGCCGAAATTTAATCCTTTATCAATGGCGAAACTTGTTAGAGCAAGAGCGTGAACCGGAGTTGGTCCGCCGTAATTGGCAAGCGGTGCAAGTCCGGCGTTGGCGTTGCTTACGCCTGTTTGGTCAGCAGTTCCGGTAAATCCGGTTGCCGTGCCGAGATTGCCGATCAAGTTGTAACCCGAAGATGTGAACGAACCCGCAACATTGGGTGTGGTCGCATTGGCGGCGATGATCGTGTTTCTTACGATAACGGTTCCGCCTGATCGAAAAACACCGCCTACGCTTCCGGCTCCGACTGCGGTATTGTTGGTGATGGTCGAATTGGTGATTGTCGCCGTGCCGTCGTAAACATATACGCCGCCGCCATTGGCGGTAGCTTCGTTTTTTGTATTTCCCGAAATGGTCGAATTGGTTATATTGAGAGTTCCGCCGCTGTCAATTCCGCCACCGCCGCCGCCGAAGGCGGAACCGCCTGCAGTATTATTTGAAATAGTACTGTTAATTACGTTAACTGTTGTTCCCGGATTCATTACTATAGCTCCCCCATAGAGAGCAGTTATATTGTTAGTGATGACGACGTTCGTAATCGTTACTATTGCACCGGTTTGAGCTATAAAACCTGCACCGCCGCCGCCGCCGCCGAGTGCTCCGCTAATGGTTAAGCCGGAAACAGACAGGTTGGCACTAGAAACAAAAAAGGCTCGGTTCGTCCCATTCGGCGGATATGAAGGTTGAATGGTCAACAGATTCGCACCCGGTCCATTGATGGTGATGGTAGTTGCTATATTGACAAGTAATTGACTGGTTAATGTAATTGTTTGAGCCGTATTAAACAAGGCACTAAAATTAATATTATCCGCACCCGCACCCGCCGGACATCCGCCGTATGCGGCATCGGTTTTGGCAGCTTCGATGGCTTCACGCAAAGAACAATTCACGCCCGTATTATCTTCATCCACTGTCGTATTAACTGTGATCGTCGCGGCATTTGCTGATAAATTTCCGCCAATAAAAAGGACGGTCAAAATTAAGGGAAACAAACTTTTTGCGTAGATGCTTTTAAATATATTTGATTTCATCATTTCTCCTTTATGATCAAAATTGAAAGAATAACTTTTGACCGATCTGTAACCGTTTTTCGGCTCAGATGTTAGTTCCTGAATTTATATAGGAAATAGAATTTATATTCTTTTTTTATTGAGAAAATATAAATTCCGTTATTTAGAAAAAGCGTTGTTAAATTATACTTAAATATTTTCTAATTTGGTAGTAAAAAGTTGCCGGAATACTAAAGAATTATGAAATAAATTGGGCAGATTTGGTAAATGGTAAATTTTCAAGCAATAACACAAAGTTGCTGATTTGAATAATTCTACAAATTTGAAGTTTTTGGATTCTCATCGCTTGAAAGGCGACCGGAATAATAACAACATTTTCTATATCGAACTGATGTTGATAAACGAACATCGTAAATTCGATCAACAAAAGCAAATATTCGATCAATGAGAGTGAATTATTGACCAATGATTTAGTTTCATTGACCAAGAAGTGTGATTTCTTGACCAAGAAATCCAAATCCTTGACCAAGAAACTTGTTTTCTTCACTCAATTTACGCATAAAGTATTTATTATCTTTGTCGCCAACGGCAACCAAGCTAATAGCGTCGGGTAAAGCGACCAAAGGAAACTGTAGCACTACGTTGATTTGAAAATAAAACTCTACTCCTTCAAAATTATCTTTATGAAATTTCAAGATTCTGCTAAAATTTCAAATTATGAGCCAACGGATTGAAGCAATTTATCAGAAAGGCGTTTTTGTTCCTCTAAAACCACTTGATCTACCCGAAGGAAGTATTGTTGAAATTAGAATAATAAAGATTTTGGGCGATGCAGATGAATTCGTGAAAAATATCGAAAAAGATTTACTAGAACTTGATGCGAATGAACTTGAACACTTGGTAGAAGAATTGAATGAGAAATAATTTAAATTTAAGGTTAGGAAAATGAAGACCTTAACAATACAAATCCCAGATACGCTTGACGAAAAAATTACTAGGCTTGCAAAGCATTTGAAGATAAGCAAAGAAAAATTAGCTATAATGGCATTGCAGGATTTTGTTAAGCGTCAGGAAGAAAAAGATTTGAATGTAGAGGTTTAAATTATGGAAGTTACAATAAGTTTACCTGAGAAAGTTTTCGCAAATTTGTCGAATGTGGCGGATAAATCGCATCGTCGGATTGATGAAGTTATTGCCGAAAAGATCGAACGAGATTTTGCGATTGATGCGGAAGAATTGGAAAAGCAGATTGCCGTTTGTTCGGATGAAGAGGTTTTAGAACTTGCCAAAATCGAAATGCTCAAGACAGAAGATGAGCGGTTGAGTCTTTTGCTCGGCAAACAGAACGAAGGCAGTTTGAGCGACATTGAGCAAAAAGAATTGTGGCAATTAATGGAAGTTAGCAGACTCACGACTTTGAAAAAGGCTTTTGCCTTGCGGGAACTCACACGACGCAATTTAGATGGCAAAAATTAAAAAGATTTGTGATAAAATTCATTAGAAGAGGTAGAGAATATGACGACAATTCAATTGAAAATTCCTGATGAAATTGCTCGTTTGATACATTCTTTTTCCGAACGGGAAGAAGAATTTGTGTTGGAAGCGATCGAGGAAAAAATCAGCCGTGAAAAAGGAAAAGTTAAATTAGCAGAACGCGATATTAGCGAAGCGGAAGCGTTAAAGCAGAGAGCTGCCTTTGTTACGTTTGCGGAAGATTGGGACAGTCCCGAAATGGATGCTTATGACAAATTATAAACGCGGTGATGTGATTCTCACATTGTTTCCCGATTCAAATTTGCGAACCGCTAAAAAGCGTCCTGTCCTCATCGTCCAAGCCGACAATCTGCAAACAAATCTCCCGCAAATAATTGTGGCAATGATAACCAGCAATTTGTCGAGAAAAGGACATTCCAGCCGCGTATTAGTTGAACTTTCCACACCTGTCGGCAAACAAAGCGGTCTGCTTTCCGATTCGATAATTGCCACCGATAACCTCGCCACTCTGCACGAAAAATTCATTGACCGAAAACTCGGAAGCCTGCCGAATCTTGACGAAATCGAACAAGCAATGGCACACACATTTGGCTTAATTCTTAAAGATTAAATTTCTCAAAACTAACCTTTCATCTTCTTATTTGAGTTTTCGCCGCTGAATGCGACCAAGATAATAGCGTAGGGTAAAGTGACCAAAGGAAGCTCTCGCCCTACGTTGATTTGAAAATAAAATCCCGACTTTTCAACGACGAACATGGGACGTAAATTTTTGAATGCGTTTGATTTTATGAATCGTGTTGTTCAATTCATTTTGAGATTTTCAAGTTTTGATTTATTATTTCAGAACAAAACTAATAAACAATTTATCTCCTATCATTTCAGAAGATAATCTTGTTTAACCAACAGGAGCAAAAGATATGGACTTCATAGACGAACTGCAAGAATTATCTGCAAAAATTCCGAAAATGCGTGATGTGCTTCAAACGGAAGAAGCTACTAAAAATGCTTTG
Organism: Pyrinomonadaceae bacterium; assembly: GCA_041746235.1. Classification (GTDB taxonomy): domain Bacteria; phylum Acidobacteriota; class Blastocatellia; order Pyrinomonadales; family Pyrinomonadaceae; genus Aridibacter. The sequence continues at coordinate 4,716 of JBGTHN010000662.1, forward strand.
ATTATGCCTTTCATAAATATTTTGGGTTATGAGATTTTTAATCCATTAGAAGTTATTCCCGAATTTGTTGCTGATGTCGGAATAAAAAAAGGCGAAAAGGTAGATTACGCAATTAAAAAGGATGACAAAATTATAATGCTTTTTGAATGTAAGCATTGTGGCGGTGATTTGAATATTCACCATGCTTCACAATTGTTTCGCTATTTTGCTGTTACCGAAGCGAGAATTGCGGTTTTGACTAATGGAATTGTCTATAAGTTTTTCACAGATTTGGAAGCACCGAACAAGATGGATGAAAAACCATTTCTTGAAATAGATTTGCTTGACCTCCAAAGTTCTCAAGTTGGCGAACTCAAAAAACTCACCAAAAATTCTTTCGATATTGAAGATTTGATGAGTTCTGCGGGAGAACTCAAATATATGCGACAGATAAAACGTCTTTTGTCCGAGCAATTGGAAAATCCATCGGATGAGTTCGTGAAATTTGTTGCATCAAAAGTTTTCGGCGGAGTTTTAACGGAAAGCCGTCGGGAATATTTTTCGGGAATTGCCAAAAGAGCATTTAATCAACTTATAAATGAAAGAATAAATACAAGATTAAAATCCGCAATGTCCGAAGCCGGAAACACTGATTTTGATTTCTCAGCATTAGAGCAAACAGATTCTGTTGAAAATGCAATAGAAGAAAAGCCACAAAG
>JBGTHN010000663.1:0-4494 GCA_041746235.1 Pyrinomonadaceae bacterium
GTATAAGAAAATGATGCTAGCAAGTAATCCGAGTAAATATCTAACATTTGTTTCATAATGAAAGATAATTTACACTTTTTTCAATTATCGCGTAAGGTGAGTTAGTAATACAAATGAAAAAGCCATTTTTCTTTAACAAAATGCGTTATGTGACTATTTTTTTTAGCCACCGCCCGAAACTCGTCCACATGAACTTCCTGCACCACTTGATGGAATAAATGGTGATAGAGAACTTGCAAATGGATGACGAGTGCCATCAGCGTGCCATTTATAAACTGTTCCCTCAAACTCATCAATGTGAAACTGCGGAATTCTTAAACCATCTAAAGTAATTTCGGTTCGATCTGCATTATTAGCCGTTTGATCGGTCTCAGATGCAATCACATGGCAATTTAATTGCATCGCCAGATCACGACAAAATGCTTGTCCAGCGGGAGTGCTGGCAACGGCACAAGAAGCGAGATAAATACGTTCAAATTTATCTCGTAAAGCATTGCCCGCATTAAACAAAGGAAGTGTTGAAGAACTTAGACCGCTTCCAAGATAAACACCGTCTGGACTTTCCATTCCATGTGCATTTATAACAAGTGCGTGCATACTTCCTGACGAAACAAAGCGTAAAAAATGCAAAATTGTCCCTCGCACTGCATTCATATCTTGACTGTTATTCACAACACAATTGTATGTCATCGAATAGTGTAATTCGTATGGAATACTTCTGTCTGGAATGCCGTTTGTAAAAGCATTTAACGCCAATGATGGTTGTCCAATTGTAATCATTTTTATACCCCACATCCAGCGGTTAATTGTTTAATTTCAGTTGGCTTGCTTCCATTCAAGTCAAACACGCTACTACTGCTTCCTTCATAATATGAACTGTAAATTACAACTTCCATTTTGCCATCGCCATTTAGATCAAGAATAGATGAAATTTCAAAAAAATTACCGTCGTAATCTCCTGTATTTTTTGGATAAAATTCTCCCGTTACAAAAATAGTTTGTACTTTTCCGTTGATGATTTTTCTCAACAATACGACCGAATATTCGTCAAATGCTTTTTTTCCGTCTTTTTCCGTGTATGGAAAATATCTTGAAGCAACCAACAAGACTTCGTTTTGACCGTCGCCATCGAGGTCAACGCGGACGGCTTGTTTTAATTTGAGTTCGTGTTTGGCAATCTTTTTGGCTAAAAGGAAATCACCGAATATTTTTTTGTATTCGGCATTATTCAATCCGATCTGTTCAAACGAACGTGGTTGTGGTTTCCAATCGAAACCTTTTCCAAGTGCCACACCTCCTCTTTCCATTTTATTGCTAATAGTTTCGAGTTCACCTTCGCTAAATTCTTCGTCCGAATTTTTTCCACTCAAATTAATTGCAAAATGGTTTGGGCAATTGTCAAATTCTCCTCCTTGATCGTAATCAGCAGGTTTAATTAAGGATAAATCTTCAATCGTGCCGTCAAAAAGAAACAACTTATAATCTTTTTTTGCGGCAAGTTTTGCGACTGTCGTTTTTGCATCCAAAAACTTCCCGTTCTGAACTCCGCCAAGTAATGCACCAACTTTCATTTCAACAATCGGCACAACTTTGCTTTGTGCATTGATCAATGAAACATTTATTAAAATCACAATCAAACTAATCCATACTTTTTTCATATATTTTTCACCAATCTTTATTATTGTTAGAACCTATCTCCCGAAAGAAACTTATCGGTTTGCCAATAGAAAATTCGTCCCATTCCTTCACCGTCATAAATTTCAACTCCATCATTTTTTAACTGAAAGGATTTGGTCGAACCGTCCTCGTTACGTAGGAAAACTTCCTGACCTTTTTCAGAGATGCCGATACCTGCCATCCATCCATCTTCCTCGGTTTGAGCTAACAAATTATAAGCCTTGTAGCTGTTTTTTGTTGCGAGCAAGACAAGTGCATAGATCCTGTTTTCCTTTGTTATTACAACTGTATAATCGGTTTTCCCATCGCCATTAAAATCGCCTTTTGCAACCGACTTATTTTCTTGGAATTCAACCTTATGGAATTTTTTTATCTTCCATTTTGGATAATTTCGGCTTAAATAACTTTTGACTTTAGTTGGAACAACATCGTTTGATTGAGCAAATCCTAATTGAACAAAACCGATTGCCAACAAAACTACCAAAATAAAACATTTAATAAAGCCTAGAACACGCTTTAAGCTATCTTGCTTTTTCATTACCATATTTCTCCTTAATTGTTACTAATAAGCAGTTTAGTGCGATTGCATTTCTGCAGATTTTTAAGTCAACAATTTATAAATCAAAAAATAGACACTTTAATTTAAAAGTTTTGCTTTAATTATTTTGTTTATTCAAATAGAGTTAATTTTTTTACAAGAAGGTGGAAATAATAAATAGGAAAATAATTACATCAATTCTGCAACAACTGCTCGTATTTCGCCATAAGAGAAATCATCGCCTAAAAATTCTTTGATCGGCGAAATACCATTTTCTGCATTTAGTTGAAAAATTGCTTCACGAATCGGTTCTATTTTTTCCATCGCAACAAGGTCTTCAACCTGTATTTCGCCCGTTGGGATAAATCGGACAAGATGAGTTTCGATTGTGCTTGTAGCTAATTCACGTTCTTTGGCAATTTCTTCAACGGACATTCCCGATTTGAACAATTTCAGAGAAATTGTGAAAGTATCGTCGCCTCTATTATTGCGTTTGGTGCGTTTTTTCTGTTTTGGTTCTTTTAATTTAATGCGGGATTTTAAATCGTTTGTGTCACAATATTCAACAATTTCTGCAAGAAAATCTAAACCGTATTTGTGCATTTTGACATCGCCAACACCTGATATTTTGAGCATTTCGCTTTCGCTTTGCGGCAGATAAGTTGCAAATTCTACAAGCGTTGCGTCGGAGAAAACCACGTAAGGCGGAACATTTTCTGTCTTAGCAAATTTGAAACGTAATTTTTTCAAATCATCAAATAATTCTTTGATATATGGATGTGAAACATCGCTGACGAGCGAAGATTTTTTCTCTTTTTTCTCGTGGACTTTGAAAAGTTCAACTTTTTGATTTCCCCGCAAAACTTCGGTACTTTCTTCAGTTAAAAATAGCGTCGGATATTGTCCTTCGCTCTGCCCGATAATTCCCTGCGAGATCAAATCTTTGAAATATGCAAACCATTCATCTTTGGAAATATCCGCACCAATTCCGTAAGTCGGCAAATTTTTGTGATAATCCTTTATTTTCTGAGATTTTGAACCACGCAGAAAATCTATCAAATAACTTTGTCCAAATGTTTGGTTAGTCCTAGCAATCGCACTCAAAGCCTTTTGTGCAATAATCGTTCCGTCAATCTTTTCAAATTCTGTGTTGCAATTGTCGCAATGTCCGCAATCTTCGGTTAATTTCTCATCAAAATATCGGAGCAAAAACTTTCTTCGACAAGTTTTCATTTCACCAAAATCGCCCATTTGATTGAGTTTTTTCAACATTATGTCAGTTTGCTGCTCGTTGTTTTCAACCTCCGCAAACCCTTTTAATTTAATGACATCAGCCCAGGAAAAAAACAAAAGTGCATCGCTTTCGAGTCCGTCACGTCCCGCACGTCCCGTTTCCTGATAATAACTTTCGACGTTTTTCGGCAAATCCATATGAACAACAAAACGCACATTCGATTTATCAATTCCCATCCCGAAAGCAATCGTCGCCGTGATGATTTTTACTTCGTCGTTTAGGAATAATTCCTGATTTTTCTGCCGAGTTTCACGATCCAAACCCGCATTATACGGCAACGCACTAAAGCCTTCGTCCTTTAAATCCCACGCTAAACTTTCCGTGGAAGCACGGCTCAAACAATAAATTATCCCGCTTTGATCTTTGCGGTCTTCGAGGAATTCCAATAATTTTCCGTAAGAATTTTTCTTGGGTTGAACCGCGTAATAAATGTTCGGACGATTAAAACTCGAAACCAACAAATTGTAATCTTGAAAATGCAGATATTGAATAATATCTTTGCGAACGAGTTTGTCGGCAGTCGCGGTCAAAGCAATAACGGGAACATTCGGAAAAAACTGCTTGAGCATCGCAAGTTTCCGATATTCGGGGCGAAAATCGTGTCCCCAACTCGAAATACAATGGGCTTCGTCAATCGCAAACAGCGAAATATTCAAGCCTTTCAAAAAATCTATAAACTGATCGCCACTCTGAAAAAGCCTTTCGGGTGCGACATATAAAATCTTCAATTCTCCGCTGCGAATCTTCTGAAAAACCTCAACCTGTTCCCGATTCGTCTGCGTCGAATTCAAAAAAGCCGCACTCACACCATTGCTTTGAAGTGCATCAACCTGATCTTTCATCAAAGCGATCAACGGCGAAACAACCAACGTCAAACCATCCGACATCAACGCCGGAATCTGATAACAAAGCGATTTCCCACCACCCGCCGGCATTAAAACAACGGCATCTTTTCCTTTTAAAACAGTCTCAATCGCTGCTTCCT
>JBGTHN010000664.1:0-7874 GCA_041746235.1 Pyrinomonadaceae bacterium
TCCACACAAAAAAATTATTTAAATACAATTAAATTCGTTTATAGCAATCTAGCTCAGATTTTATTAAAAACAAATAAACTTGCCGAAGCACAGCAGGTTTTGAATTCTTTCAAAGACCAGCAGTTTTTTGATTTTGATAAATCTCAGGTAAAAGAGCCTTCTCCGCTGACGCTGACGGCGAGGGAAGCTGAGTTTGTTTCGCTTTATAAAAAGGCGAGTCAGCGGGTTGGCGAAGTTGGCGGGCGGTTGGAAGAACTTAAACGCTCGATTGGGAATCGTCAGCCGACGGCGGAAGAAAATGCTGAATTGCAGAGACTCGAACGGGAAGTTAAGACCGCTTCGGATGAGTTTTTGGCGGTTCTGAAAAAGGCTGAAACGGAGTTTGCCAAACCTGCTGATGCGAAAGATAAAGTTGGAGAAGTTCCCGATTTGAAAGAGATGCGGTCGGCTTTGCTTCGTTTGAAAAAGGAAACGGGACGAAATGCGGCGGCGGTTTATCAGGTTGTCGGTGATGAGAATTTTTCGGCGTTGGTGATTACGCCCGATTCTATCGAGAAGGTTGAAGTTCCGTTTAAGGGCGAGGAATTGAATGAGAAAGCCTTGCGGTTATGGGCTTTGCTCAAATCCGACAGATACGACACGACGGTTCTTTCAAAAGAGATTTACGATGTGGTTTTTGCACCGCTTGAGGCGAAGTTGCCGAAGGATACGACGACGATCATGTGGTCGCTCGACGGCAATCTGCGGTATCTGCCAATGGCGGCACTTTTTGACGGCAAACAGTTTTTGGTCGAACGCTACACACACGCCGTTTTCACTCGTGCCGATTCCGAGAGAATGACTCGCAAGGTTTCAAACAGTTGGACGGGAACAGGTTTTGGTAGTTCGCAAAGTGCGACAGTTAATGTTTTGGGAACTCCAATTTCATTTGACGCTTTGCCGGGTGTAACGGCAGAACTTTCGGAGATTTTCAAAACAGGCGACAAAGGAATTATTTCGGGAGAAACATTTGCCGATAAACAGTTTTCCAAAACGAATTTTATCAAGGCAATGAAGCAAAAACGTCCGCTCGTTCATATCTCTTCACATTTCTCATTTCGCCCCGGCGATGAGGCTCGTTCATTTTTGCTGATGGGCGATTCGGCGGCATTTACTTTGGAAGAAATGAAGAAAGAAGAAAACCTGTTTGAAGGCGTGGAACTTCTGACACTTTCGGCTTGTAACACTGCGGCACAAGAACCCGGTGCAAACGGACGAGAAATTGACGGATTTGCCGAACTTGCCCAAAGACTAAAAGCCGGTGCAGTGATGGCAACTTTGTGGCAAGTGTCGGATGCTTCAACACCTTGGTTAATGAGAGATTTCTACGCCACGAGACAAAGCAAAGCGGGAATGACCAAGACGGAAAGTTTACAAAAAGCCCAACTCGGATTATTAAACGGAACTGCAAAGATCAAACCACTTTCCAACGCGACCAAAAGCGATGCAACAAAAGTAATAAAGATCGAAGTTGTCGCAAACGGAACAAAAACAAACCGAAGCAACGAACGCGGAGTAGAAACATTTTATATAGAAAAGAAAAACGCACCACTTTACAAAGAGGATAAAGATAAACCATTCGCTCATCCATATTATTGGTCGCCGTTTGTGCTGTATGGCAATTGGAAGTAAGTATTAAGGCAAAGGTGAAATTGTTAAAGATATAACTTTAGCGAGTTTTATAACCATCTATTTTGCTTGTTCACATAATTATTAAATGCAGGGTTTAGATAATGATAGTTTTTTTAAAGAAAAATTGTAACCTTTTTTAAATTTTTACATTAATATGTGAATGGATAAATAAAATGAATTTAGATGAAGATCGGACAGTTTTGATAAAAGAATTTTTTTTCGATCTTCTTAAAAACTGGAGAAAAAAAATATGAATAAAACGAGAAAAAATCACTTTATTTTAATATCAATAGCTTTTTTGTTTGCATTTTGTCTTGTTCAAAATGCTGAGGCAAAAGTTCTAACATTAAGTGAAATCTCTGTCGGTAAAAATATTGCAGATTGTGAACAGACGAAGAAAGTTGCCAATGAGGTGGTTGACAAACTCGTCGCTGAAAATTTTGAAGGTGTCAGAAAAAACTTTAACGAAAATTTGAAGCAAACTCTTTCTGCGGAACAAATTAAAAACATTTGGATGACTGTCAAAAATGATGCCGGAGAATATGAATCAAGAGAAAAATCTTTGTATCAGGAATATCCGAACAATAGTATTATCGTTTTTACAAGATTGCAGATGAAAAAATCAAAGCTTTCGGTCGAAGTTCATTTCAGCGAAGATGGTAAAATCAGCGGTTTATGGTTAAAACCTGCATAATTCAGATATTATTTTCAACTATCCTTTGCGTTAAAAAAATAATCTAATGAGGAATTTTCTGCTAAAGATAATTCTCCCGCTTTTATTCATTCAAACTTTACAAACTGGTTTTATTCACGGTCAGAATGATAAAGAAGATGAGGAAATTATCGCTTTGCTCAATGAGGGAACTGATTATTTCGTTTTGGGGAATCCGGGAGCTTTACAAATTGCCTTTGAAAAATTTACGTTTGTTCTTGAAATCTGCGAAAAAAGGAAAATCAAAGAGTGCGAACTTCCGGCACTGAATTATCTTGGTCAGATATATTTACGTAAAGGCGACAATGAAAAAGCCCTTGATTTCTTGGAACGTGCTTTTGAAATCTTTCAGCAAATCCCTGCAAACGAAAGACTGAATGATCTCGAACATCAAATTCTGTTCGGTTTGGGAAATATTTATCTGAACTCCGGTAAATCTTCTGAAGCGTTGGAAAAATTTCAAAAACTTCTTGATTTGACGAAAAAGCGGAACGATTCGTTTTTGCGAGCGATGGCATTATTTAATATTGGTAATGTCCATAAATATCTCAAACAAAAAAATTCTGCATTGGAAAAGTATCAGGAAGCCTTGCGAATCATCCGGGAAGAAATAAGAAAATTTCCAAATGTACCGTTATTGATCCAAACCGAGATCGTTTATCTGACAGAAACCGCAGGACTTTTTCAACAATTCGGTGAAATATCCGAAAGTTTAGTGTATTTTCAGCAAATTCTAGAAATACATAAAGGTCGCAATGATTTGATTAGTGCAGCAATGACTCTCAATATAATGCACATCATCGCCGTAACCAACGGAAAAGCTGACATTGCTTTAAAATATATGGATGAAGCGGTAGCAATTTGTCAAAAACTCAACAATTTGGAATTGGAATCATTTATTTTAAGCTATGCCGTTTCAACGAACTTTTCCGAAGGCGAATGGACAAAAGCAATTGAATATTCTAAAAAAGTTCTGATCATCAACCAAAAGTTAAATAATGTTACCGGACAGGCAAATTCATTAGCTTATATTGCTGGAATTTATCTTAACCTTGGCAGTAATTTTGAAGCCATCGATTATTACGAAAGGGCTTTGCCGCTTTATAAATCACAAGGTTGTAAGGAATCGGAAAAAAGATTTTCTCCCGATTCGGGTTTTTGCCGTCAGGGTGAAATGGTTGCCGTAACCGGCATTGGCAAAGCATACAGCAATATCGGTAAGAAGGAAGAAGCCTTGCAGATTTTAGAAAAGGAACTTGCCAAGGGGGAAGCCGAAGGTGTTTTTAAAAAAACTGCATTTGAACAATACAAGGGAATTTTGCACAACGTCATCGGGCAGATATATTTTGAACTCGGTCAAAACGAAAAAGCCATAAAATACTTTACCGAAGCCCTGCCGATCATCAATAAAAAGAACATCAAAAGGCAAGCCGAAATTTTGACCGACATCGGCAAAGTTCAAGCGGTTGCCGAAAATAAGACCCAAGCCGTTAACTCATTTAATCAAGCGTTATTGTTTTTAACTCCCTTTGTCAAAAAATTGAAAAAAGGAAATGAGGAAGTAGTCGGTTACACATTGACAAATCTGATGACCTTTTATCGTCTTGAAAATCCGAAAGCCGCCATCTTTTACGGTAAAAAGGCAATTGATGCCTATCAGAAGAACCGCGACAATTTCAAAAAATTAGACAGGGAAACTCAGAAAAATTATCTCAAATCAGTTGAATTTTCTTACCGCACACTGGCTGAAATTCTGCTTGCACAAAAACGCGACAGTGAAGCCCAGCAAGTCATCAATTCATTCAAAGATCAGCAATTTTTTGATCCCGTTCAGACCGAAAATTCTGAGGTCAAATTTTTGACTCAAACTCCGCGTGAAAAACAATTGTTTGCAGCGTTTGAATTATTAAGTGAAAAAATTGCCCGCGTTGAAAATCAAATAGATGAATTTCAACGCAGGATCAAAAATAGACAACCAACCGTTCAAGAACAAGCAGAACTTCAAAATCTGGAAAATGAATTAAAGACCGAATCCGATAATTTCAAGTCGGCTTTTCGGAAAACAGAAACTGAATTTGCCAAACCTCCTGATGAACAAGATGAGGTAGGTAATATCCAAGATACGACCGAATTGCAGGAAACCTTGCGTGAAATAGAAAAACAAACCAAACAAAAACCAGTAGCGGTTTATCAATTGATTGGGGAAGAGAATTTCAGCGTAATAATTATTTCAGCCGATGCTATTAAATCGGTTTCCACACCATTTAAGAATTCCGATCTAAACGAAAAAGCCAAAGAATTTTGGGCTTTAATTCAATCCGATGTTTATGATCCGACAATTATCGGCAAGGAACTCTACGACACGATTTTCAAACCTTTTGAAAAGGAACTTCCCGCAAACACCAAAACGATTCTCTGGTCATTGGATCAAAATTTGAGATATGTGCCGATGGCAGCACTTTTTGATGGTGAAAATTATCTGGTTAAGCGTTACAACCACGTTAATTTTACCCGTGCCAATAAGGAAAGAATGTTGCGAAATGTTACGCCTGATTGGAAAGGAATAGGTTTTGGTTCGACCAAAGCACAGACAGTTACATTGCAAGATGAACCATTTAGTTTTGATAAATTGCCCGGTGTAGAGCAAGAATTAAAGGAAATTTTTAAAACCGAAAACGATCGAACGGGAATAATTGATGGAAATGTTTTGCAGGATTTACAATTCAATCAAAAAAATATGCTTGATGAACTCAAGTTAAAGCGTCCGCTTGTTCATATTTCTTCACATTTTCTGTTTCGCCCCGGCGATGAATCGCTTTCATTTTTGTTGATGGGCGACGGCACGGCATTTACTCTAGCGGATATGAAAAAACAGGGCGATCTTTTTGCAGGCGTAGAGCTTTTGACACTTTCCGCCTGTAACACCGCCGCTCAACAATCCGATGCGAGCGGAAAAGAGATTGACGGATTCGCCGAATTAGCCCAAAGACTCGGAGCAAGTTCGGTGATGGCTACTCTCTGGCAAGTGTCGGATAATTCAACGCCGTGGTTGATGAGAGATTTTTATTCGACCAGAAAAAACAGCAAGGGAATCACCAAATCTGAAGCCTTACAAAAAGCACAGATTGGTCTTTTAGACGGCACAGCAAAGATCAAACCTCTGCCGAAAACTCAGAAAAGCGAAAATTCAGAAAACAAAATAAAAATCGAGATCGTTCCAAACGGAACAAAAATAGAAAGAAGTAACACAAATCGCGGAGGACCGGAAACTTTTACCCTAGAGGCAAAAAAAGCACCGCTTTACACAGAAGATAAAAGTAAACCATTTGCCCATCCATATTACTGGTCGCCGTTTGTGCTGTACGGCAATTGGAAATAAAAAATGTAATAAAATTCAAAAATTTTCATATATAAGTGTAACCCCTTTTTACAACTTTTAATGCCTATTAAGATGAGAGGAGAATTCTTTATGAAACTTGCCAATTTTAAAATACATCGCCTATATGGTTTTGCTGTTGTTTCGACAATAGCAATTATTTTTTGTTCAAATTTATTCGGAATGATTTCGGACGAAACGAAAAATTTGAAATCTCAAATTGAAGCTAAGGATAAAAAACATCTTTCTCAATACACAGATTTCCAACAAAAATCTAATCAAAACGAAGGAATTGAGATCAAGATAATTCGTGTTAAACCGCAGTTAAATAAAGAAAATAGGTTTATTGGATTCGAAAGTCGTGAAGAAATTTTGCAGGAAGTTTTTGTGCCGTTTGATGGAGAAAAACCTGATGAAGTCTTGGCAAAAACGCTTTCACAAAAACTTCCGAAAAACGATTATTTTATTTTTGAGATAATTAACAAATCCGCCAAAGATATTTTTATAAATGCTAATTGGATTTATGAAGGTAAAAAATCTCTTGAAGTTACGGAAAAATGTTCCCATCAAAACAAAAATTCAGAGTCTTTAAAATCCGAAAAGTTAAAATGGTTAGGAATTAAAACTGGAAGTGAAGTTAAAGAAGTAAGTTTCATCTTGTTGGCAGCTAAAAAGATGAAACCATTAGACGATATATTTACAACTGTCGGTTATTTGGCAGGAATTCCGACAGGCAGAGGAGAAGTCAATTTAAACGCGATTGATGCTGAAGCTAAACAAGGTTCTGCTAAAGGCAAGGGCGAGAGTTCGCGTTCAACTCAAAAAATCACCATCACGCTTGGAAATGTTTATAGCAAAAGTGGTGAGAGGTTAAAATCGGCGGAATTTTATGACGAATTATTGAAAATTTCGGGTTGTAGTTTTTCTGAAGATAATATTGCCAAGATAAAATATGAAGAATTGGAAGTCGGCTGGCTCAACAATAAGGCTTTGGCAAATTATCAAACAGGTAATTTAGAACAATCAGAAGCCGATTACAAAAAGGCTTTGGGGATTGTTAGAAGATTTGAAAGTTATGATTTTAATTCAAGGTATTTGGTCGAAACAATAATTATAACCAATCTCGGATTGGTCTATGCCACGCTCAACCAACATCAAACAGCAATTTCAAAATATGTAGAAGCTGAAAACCTAATAAAAAATGGGGTTTTAGATAGCACTCAATTTGAAAAATTACAAAGATACATTGCAATTTATAACGGTTTCGGGACTTCATGGGAATCGTTGGGCAATTTGGAAAAAGCCTCGGATTACTATGCCAAAGCATTAGAAGCGGAACGCGAAATTGGCGACAAGGCAGGCGAAGGAATTACTTTGAACAGCATCGCCCGCTTGATGGCAAAGAAAGGAAATTTCAAAGATGCGGAATTGATGTATCGGCAGGCAATTGCACTTTCGACGGAAACGGAAAATGAAGCGGGCATTGGATCAGCGAGTAACAATTTGGGACTTTTGTTATTGCGTTTGGGTAAAATAGACGAAGCCAGACAAGCGTTTTTAGATGCAAATCTCATATTTAAAAAACTCAAGAATCGAACTGCCCAAGCGACGGCTTTGAGCAATTTGATGTTTGTCGAACAAAAGGCAAATCAGATGCAAACGGCTATTATTTATGGAAAACAAGCGGTAAATGTTTTGCAAAGCGTTCGCAGAGATATTTCCAATATCGAAATTCAATTACAAAAAAGTTTTCTGCAATCGCGTCAGGAAACTTATCGAAATTTAGCGGATCTATTGATTTCCGAAAAGCGTTTTGCGGAAGCACAATTCATTTTGGGAATGCTCAAAGATGAAGAATATTCGCAAATCACTCGATCAAATGAAAAAGGCGAAACGATTCCATACAGCACGGCGGAAACTGCATTAATAAACCTTGTCGAGAATTTGGCAGGTTTAGTCAAAAGGCGAAATGAACTCGATAAGATCAATAAGGAAGGCGAACTTTCCGCCGTTGAGGATAAAGAATTTTCGGAGATTGATGAAAAAATCAGACAGGCGAATGAGGCATTTGATAAATCTTTGGCAAGTTTGAAAAACACCGAACCGACAGCGAAG
>JBGTHN010000665.1:0-3108 GCA_041746235.1 Pyrinomonadaceae bacterium
TTTTCTTTAAAGAAATCCTACTTTTCTGTAAAACTTTTCTACTTTTCTTTAAAGAAAACTTACTTTTCTGTAAAACTTTTCTGCTTTTCTTTAAAGAAATCTCACTTTTCCATAAACTTTTTCTACTTTTCTTTAAAGAAAACCTACTTTTCTGTAAAGTTTTTGAAAAAATTCGTAAACTTTTTTGCAAAAATAATCTTATTTTTCTGCAAAATAATAAAGTTATCGGTTATTTAATTGGAGCATTGTGCGAACGAAGTCTTCTTTTATGCGATTTGTTTGAGGAAATTCGGCGAAATTTGTGATCTTTTTGCCTTTGCTGATAATTCCTTTCTGCATTGTTTCGTCTGACGAATAAATAATTGTGTTCAAAAGGTTTTCGTCGGATGTTATTGCCAACAAAGGATGTTCATTTGAGAGTAAACAAGCGTTCAAAGGTTCTCCGACGGCAAAATATTCGGAATTATAATTGTTCATTGCCTTTCTTCCTGCAAGCGTCGCTTGTTTGATCGCGTATTCTCCGCTGTTTCCTGTGTTTTTGTCGGAAAAACTATTGCGTCGATGCGAGATCAATCTTTGTCCGTAATCAAGCAGACGAATTTCTTCAAAAGGATTGAGTGAAACGTGCGAATCCGTGCCAATGCTCCAATTTCCGCCTTGATCTTGAAACTTTTTAAGCGGAAAAAGTCCGTCGCCGAGGTTTCCTTCGGTCGTCGGACATAGAACGACGTTCACGCCTTGCTGCGTTAAGCCTTTTATTTCAAATTCTTCGAGATGTGTGGCGTGAACGAAGTGAAATCTGTCGGAAAGTTCGACATTTTCAAGCATCCATTCAACAGGTCTTTTACCGAGATGCGTTTTACAGTCTTCAACTTCCAAAAGTTGCTCTGAAATATGTATATGAAACGGAACATCTTGCGGAAAATTCTCTGCAACTTCCTTAATTAACGCAGGTTCAACACCTCGCATCGAATGAATTCCGATGGCAATGTTCGCATTTTCATATTCTTTGCAAGCATTTTGCGACGCTTCAAATAATTTTGCATATTCTTCGATATTTTTCGAGATAAAACGCTTTTGATTCGCTTCGGGTTCTTTATTAAATCCGCCTTTCTGATAAAAAATCGGAATAAGCGTGATGGAAATTCCCGTTTCCTTTGCGGCATTTATCAAACGACTGCCCATTTCCGCCAAATTATCGTAATTTTTCCCGTTTTTGTCGTGATGCAGATAATGAAATTCGGCAACATTCGTGTAACCGTGCCGAAGCATCTCCGAATAAAGCATTTTTGCGATGGTTTCTATCTGTTCGGGGTCAATTGCAAGAGCGAGTTTATACATCGCTTCACGCCAAGACCAAAAATGACTGTCGCTTTTGTGGTTTTCAGCAAGTCCAGCCATCGCATACTGAAACGAATGCGAGTGTGCATTCTGAAAACCCGGAATCGCTATGTCGCTTGAATGCGTTGCAACATTTTCTTCGATGGATGCAATGTTTCCTTCGTCGTCGGTTGTGATCTCGACATCATTTAACCAGAAATCTTTTTGCAATAATTTATTAAAAGTGAATTTCATAAGAAATTTTTATCGTCGGAGTGCGGACATCCCTGCCCGCAAGTCTTCAAAAATTATTAAAGTTGAAAAAAAAACAATCCTTGCGGGCAGGGATGCCCGCACTCCAATTAAAAGAACTATTTTTATTTAACTAAAATTTGCAGAAATTAGTTTCTCAAATGTATCTTTTAATAAACTTTTTACCTTTTCAGCCTTTTTTTCGTCATAAATCGTTTCATCATTGCTCATATAAAGGTCTTTCGACATTTCGAGTTGTAAAGCGTGGACATTTTCAGTTGGATTTCCTTTTGAACGAGTCAAAAATCCGCCTTTGAACGGATGATTATGATTTATTTGCCACTCACTTTGTCGCAAAGATTCAAGTGTTTCGGCAATAATTGTCTGCTTTGCGGTTTTTCCATCATTATTTCCCAAAATAAAGTCTGGAAAAGGCTCGCTTTGAATAGTTTTAACTTCCCTGCGAATCGAATGTCCGTCCCAAAACAGAACTTGTCCGAATTCGTCTTTTAACTCGTTCAAAATTTCATCAATTTTATTGTGATAAGGATAAAAATATTTATCTAAGCGTCGTTCTTTTTCCGCTTCGTTCGGTTCAAATTCTGCATTTTTATAAAGTTTATTGCCGAGAAAATCAGTCGTCGGACAAAGTTCGGTAATTATTCTACCGTCATCATAAAGTGGTTTTGAATTCGGTTCTCGATTTAGATCAATTACCCAACGCGAATACTTTGCATAGATCATTGTGATGCCAAGTTCGCTTGCAAAATCGTAAAGTTTATCAAGATACCAATCCGTATCATCAAGCGTTTCGAGCAATTCGGCAACATAATTAGCTTTTATATTTACTGGAAATTCAGTTCCACAATGCGGAATGCTCAAAACAAACGGAACTTTTTCCGCTGTCGGTTCAATTAAATGATATGGCGTAATTTCTTTATTCATTTGTTATTATTTTTATTTTAAATTTATCATTTATTCAAATGCGTTATTTAAGAATTCACTTGACTTAAAAGTGATTTTTGAATAATACTTGACCGAACTAAATTCATTTTCTTTTATTCAAACGAAAATTCACAGCGGAGGTTTTTTTTAAGCAAGAGTTATGTCTTCTCGAAGTATTCCTTTAAAAGTAAAGCGTTCATTCGGCGAAACTATGCGTCGAGATGCGTGGTGGGTTCAACCTTTAGTTGTGTTTTTGGGACTCGGTGCGTTTGTTGTTTATTCAAATTGGGCGGCATTTCAAAACGCCCATTATTGGTATAGCGGTGGTGGAGCAAATTATCTTTCGCCATTCTATTCACCCGAATTATTTGGTGCGTCTGAACACGCAATTTTTGGTGCAAAACCAACTTGGTTTCCCGCGTGGTTACCTTTTTCGCCTGCATTTTTAATTCTTTGGGCTCCCGGCGGTTTTCGTCTGACTTGCTATTATTATCGTGGTGCATATTACAAAGCATTTTGGGGCGATCCTTCAAATTGTGCGGTTGGTGAATTGCGAAACGAATACCGAGGCGAGCGTTGGTTTCCTTTGAT
>JBGTHN010000666.1:0-9673 GCA_041746235.1 Pyrinomonadaceae bacterium
CCGAGCCTGTAAAACTTCTGCCCGCTGTAACAATTTTTCCATCAGTCTGCAAAGCGGCGGCGAAAGCCAAATCACCGGAGGTTTGTCCCAATGGTGCGATCACCTTTCCATTTGTTCCAAAAGTTGTGTCTAAATCTCCCGGAGTGGCAAATATTGAGAAACTATATGTTGAGATTTGAATAAAAAGTAGAGCTATAAAAAGAGTTAGAAACCTGCGTTTGTAAAGAGAATTACGTAGAAACATACTTGCACTCCTTTAATTTATTTGATTTTGAGTTACCTGATTAATTTTAGAAAGCAAATTTGCAACCGCTTTAGAGGAATTGCTATAAGTTTTGTATCTACAGAAGTTAAGAGTTAAGTTTTGTGCTTAAGATTTTTTCAAGAAATATAAGATAATGAATATTATCCGAAAACTTGTATAGAAATGAAAAAATCCGAATAACCAAAAAAACTTTTAGGATTAAATTTTGGTTATTCGGATGTTAAAGTATTTTTAATAAATTTCTAAAGTTTCAACTCTTTTCTTAGATTTTTCTTCTTCGGTTAATCTTTGTCCTTCATAAATGGCACTTTCCCACGCTCCATACATTACGTTTGGAATAACGATGAATTTTGTTCCCCACATTTCCTTTGCTTTTTCTACTTCGGCGAATCTGTCGGCAGTTGATTTTCCTTCAAATACAACCGATAGATCATTAAGGCTGTCGCCGATGAACATTATGATGCGATGCGTTTCGGCAACTTTTTGACGGCGTGGTTCTTTGCTTCCGACATCGGTGATAAGCATCACATTTTCTTCCGTCGCATCGGGAAATCCATTTTGTTTCAAGCTATCAATCGTAACTTGTTTGAATGAATTAGGAACATTTGAAACGTAAAAAATATCTACGCCTTTGCTCTTGGCGTAATTCAAAAATTCAACCGATCCCGGCACGGCTTTTGATTTACCGCTTTTTTTCCAGTCGAAGAATTCTTGCATCACAAAAGGTTTATTTTCTTTAGCAAGTTTTGCTTGAAACGGGGAATTATCCAAAACAGTTTCGTCCGCATCAATGACAATTGCACGCGGTTTTTTGCGTTCGGATTTTGGTAGTTTTTTGCTTTTCTTTTTGTCCAGATCGAGTTGCATTCTAGCGAGATTAAAAGCCTGATATGTCAATGCACGATATTCCGCAGCTTTTTGATGAAACAAAATTGCACCAACTTGATATTCATTATCCGGCGGTGGCGGAGTTTCTTGTTGAGCCGATAAATTTGTTGCAAAAATAACTGAAATAATTAGCGATAATATTAGAATTTGTTTTTTCATATTTTTATTAATCTGTCCTGCTAATTCTTCCTCGTCCCTCGTTCCTAACTTCTTATTTCTTCAATTTCAAAACTCAGATCGGCTCGGACGCAGATCGTATGATTTTCGGGAACGTCCGGGTAATCTTCCGTATTTTCGGTTAAAATCTCGCTCGATATTATCACATATTCCGCTTCATATCTGTCCGAAGCTTTCTCTAGATCGTATTCGCCCGTTGGTAACACATTGTAATGTTTTCCGCGTGAATAATGGAGCGACGCACTAGCTTCCGAATCATTGGAACGGTAACGCGAAACGACCAATTCTTTTCCATTCGTAACAGCAAAATTGTAAAATGAAGCGGCAGTTATTCCTGATTTGTTCGTTAATTCGTCCAATTCGTGAATTGTTTTAACAACTGCTTCACGCATTGCGATGACATCGGCTTCAAACGGCGGCTTTTCCAGATGTTTTAGAAATAATGCAAAAGCGTGTTCGCTGTCGGTTGTGCCTTGAATAAAATTGTATAAATGATCGGGAAGCGAAGCTCGAAGCGGTCGCTTTATTAATTCAAATTCAGCAACCGAACCGTTGTGCATCCACATCAGATTTTGATATTGAAACGGATGAACATTTGTATCCATTACGACCAATCCGGGAGAAGCGGCACGAACGTGTGCAAAAATGTTTGGTGCGGAAATTTCACGCGAAAGGCGTTGTAAATTACGGTTTGACCACGCGGGCGTGATATATGTTTGCACACACGGTTCGAGATCGTCTGATTTGTCATACCAACCAACGCCGAAACCGTCGCCATTAAGCGGAACTTCGCGTTCTCTTGCCTGATAACTTTGTTTTATCAGCGAATTTGTAGGATTATAAAGTAAATCTTCTAATTTAATAGGTTTGCCTAAATAGGCTATAAAACGACACATTATGAATGAAAAAACTCCTTTGGAAAATGATGCGGAAAAACCCGAAATAGAAAACGATACTAGAAATCAGCCCGAAAGAGAAATCGAGGAAATTCCAAAAGACAAACCGGAGATCGGCGAAGAATCTTCGTGGAGCAAAGACCAACAGGAAAAAAATTATTATTACGACGATTCTCACGGCTATCAAACATACGTTTCGGAAGATGATTCTGAAGAAGAATAAAAGTAAACTTAACATCTGTTTAGTAAACTGTTCTAATAAGCAAAAAGTTTTATTTTGATCAGTCTAAATATCAATAAACAGGTTTTTACAATGGCAATAGGCAAGATAAAGGAGTAATAAATGAATAATCAATTTTGTAAAAAATGCGGACACGCAAATTTCCCGAATTCAAACAATTGCACAAAATGCGGAAATGCTTTGGATCATGTGGCAAATAATCCTTTTGGATCAAGCGAAGAACCGCCGCCGACAGTGATGGCTGGTCAGCAGTTTTCAATCCCAACATCGCCAAAAACAGAAAAGAAAAGCAACAAGACGTTTTGGATCGTTGGAATTGTTGCAGTTCTGCTTGTATTGTTCGTCGGAATACTTGGGATTGCCGGAATTGGTGGCTATTTGTATTACTCAAGCCAAGAAGATTTTGTTGTTCGTGAGGATTCAAACAAAGATTCAAAAAATGATGACAACAAAGGGCAAGATGATTCAAAAAATGATGACTCCAAATCTGATGATGACAGTGCGTTAAGCGACATAAAATTTCCGGCAGGAACGGGTTCGGACAAGGATATGAGCGGTGGTAAAAGCACCGGAACCGAAAATGTTACAGATGCACAATTGCTTGATTTTTTCTTAAAGCAAAAACCAACAGTTGGTAAATATACATTAAAAACGGTAAAAACCAGCGATAATAAGGATAATTTCCCAAACAGAACCGCCGGAGCAACAGCCGAATATAAAAAAGGTTCAAAAATCGTTATTCACGAAGTTGCTTTATATGGTTCGACGAGTTCGCTTAAGGAAGATTTTGAGGCTTACAAACAAAAGGCTAAAAGCGGTGGCGGAAAAATTGAGACAAGCAAAGAAACATCCATAATTTATATCAAGGGAAGTTCGGTTTATCTCGCATTCTACAATCCGCAAGGCGGTTTTCACGTAATGTCTTCGAGAAACGGCAATGATATTTTGGAATATCACAATGCTTATTTTGATATAAAGGAATAAAAATTGGTCTTTGGTTTTAGGTCTTTGGTCTTTGGTAAATCTTTTACATCCAAAGACCAATTGTAAAATGAGTAATCAAAAAATTTTCACGACAGGTTATACGGGCAAAGACATAAACGACTTAAAGCCAATGCTCCAAGCACTCGATGCGATGTTGATTGACATTCGCTTTGCTCCGTTTAGCCAAGTTATGCACTGGCGAAAAATTTATCTGAAATCCTTGCTCGGCGAAAAATATCGCCACATTCCTAACCTTGGCAATCGCACTTATAAAGAAAACAAAATTACGATTCAAAATCTAAACTTGGGAATTGAAACAATTCTTCATCTACCTTTTAATCTTGTTTTAATGTGTGCTTGCGAAAAAACTGAAAATTGTCATCGGCGGGTTATCGTTGAAGAATTGCATAAAAGGGAAGTTGAAACGGAAGAAATTTTGAGTTGGAAAACGAGAGATGCTTCGACACAAACGAAACTTTTCAATTAAAACCCTTTGATCAAGATTCCATCAGTTTTGTCAATTGAATCGGATATGAGTAGATCATTGCTGTCCGCGTTTCGATTTAGAAATTCCTGACCAAAACAGCATTGTCCATAAATTTTCCTTCCGAAACGACCAAATCTTTACCATTTGGAAACCAACTGAAGTTAAAGATTCGCATATTCGGGAGTTCGGCAACTTTTTCTTTATTTTCCGGTTTGAAAATGTTCTTTCGCCAAATCTCAACGCTTGAATCCGTTTGTGCGAAATAATCCACGGCATCGCTTGTTTGAGACCAGCGGACAACTAGATTTCCGCTTGGTATTTCGACAAATGTTGGATCATTTTCAGCTTCTTCGATTGGAATTATACCGACTTGGTAAGTTTTTGCCGGAGAATCGGATTTATCTTTTATTCCCTGACGAAACATCAAAAATTTGCCGTCGGGAGAGATTTTTAAGAAACCGACCGGAATTGCCTTTTCGGAAATTTCGAGTTTTTCCGGTTTTCCGTCCGGCAAGTCTTTTTTCCAAATTGCCGCAACTCCTTTTGTCTGACGAACAAAATAAAGCTGTGTTTCATCTTTTGATGCAACGGGAAAAAGATCAACGACATTTTCGTCCGAAGTTATCTTCTTAACATTCTGTCCGTCGAAATCCATTCTGTAAACATTGCGGTTGCCGTTTCTCAGTGAATCAAAATAGATATAGCGGTTTTTGCGGGACACGAACGGATGTTCGTTGATCTCGCCTTCGTTTTTCGTTAATTGCCGCAATTCTCCCGTTTCGGGATCAGCCGTCCAAAAATCACGTTGATTGTCCGCAACTGAAACGTAGATTATTTCCCCATCCGGCAAAGTGTTTAATCCGTAAATTCCGTCAATTTTTCCGTTTCCGAAGGTTATTTGTTTTGCTTTTTTTGTGTCTGCATCCGGTATGAACCACAAGTTCGTGAATAATTTGGATTTGATGGCGGACAGCGTTTGACCATTTTCGGCAAGGGAAAATCTGACATACGAATCTACGCCATCTGTAATTTGCTCAAGTTTCCCGCTCGAAGTAAAAAGTTTATAAATTTGCGGAGATTTTTTTTCTTCCTTAGCGATCAGAATTATCTCATTCTCATTTTTATAAACCGCTTGAGAAATTTCTTTTAACTCGGATGTTTCGATTTTTTTCGCGGTTCCGGTTTCGACATCAACTTCCAATAAATTTGAACTGAACTTCCGCGATTGTTCGCTGACTACGAGAATTTTTTTTCCATTGGAAGAAAACACCGGAAAACTAAAAACGGTCGCAAATCCTTCGGGAAAATGCTGTGTTGCCAAAATTTTTTCTTCGTCGGTTTCAAGATTTTTGACGATCAAATAAGAATCATTTGTTGCCGGATTTACGCGTATGAATGAGAGAAATTTATCGCCGCCGGATAAACCGAATGCACTCCAGACATTTTTTGCAATTAATCTCAAATTTCCGCCGAAGCGATCAATGATGTGAATTTCTCCGGCTTGATTGCTTCCCGGACGCGAATAAATGTAAATGTTTTCGCCGTTCTCGGAAAAACTTACAAAGGTTGCGTTCAGATTTTCGGGAAAATCTAATCTGACTTCCTGTTTGAGTTTAACGTCTTTTAACCAAAGGCTGTTGTCTAAATTTTTTTCTTTTTTTATCAAAGCCAAGAAGTTTCCGTTCGGTGAAATTGCCGAATTTAAAACATTTCCCGTATCGGTCGCCGCCTGAAATTCGGGGCGGTTTGATGAACTCTCCAAAGCGTTGGTCGTTGGTGTATTCCATGTCCAAAAAGCTATTGCGGAAATTGCCGACACAGCTAAAACTCCAATTGCAAAACCGATCAATAATCTGTATGAGCTTTTGTTAGCAGGCAAAGAACTTTGCAGAGTTTCAGTTTGAATCGCTTCGGACGAATCTTCGATAATTTCTTCACGCAGATAAGTTTTGGTTTTGGTCGCAACTAATATTTCGGATAAATTTTTGTCATTTTCAAAAACTTGCTCACCGTTAATTTTAGTTTTATCTGATACTTTTTCTAATTCGACAACATTAACATCAACCGAAAAACGATAACCACGACGCGGAATAGTTTCGATAAAATCCTTGCCGAGCGTCTGCCGCAGAACGTAAATATTCTGCGTTAAATTTCCTTCTTCAACAAAAGAATCCGACCAAATCTTATCCATCAGATCGTCTTTGGAAACGATTCTTCCATCGCTTTTTATCAAGACTTCAAGCGTATCAAAAACCTTTGGAGCGAGAATTATAGTTTCGTTTTGACGAATTAAAACACGCTCTTTCGTATCGAGCCGAAACTCGCCGAATTCATATAAGTTGTTGATTTCATTACTCATAAGTACTTCTTGATAACTAATTGAAAACTAATTGAACCGATTCTTGAGGACTTTTTTCTGCAAAGTCCCTTAACTTTATGGTCAGGCAGAAGAAACAGCTATAAATCTAGTTTACTAGAAATTGTTAAAAGCGGAAAGATTTCAAGAACAGAAATTTATGAAACGAATTTTACGGCGGGAAATTTATATCGAAACAGAGCAGTTGGCTTATGTGCGAATCGAGGCAAAAGAAAGGTATCCGACCTGCGAAATTTGCGTCGAAAAACCGAATATGTTTCCGCCGGCTTTAATCGCCGAAATTTTGAGAATCAGTTCACGCGAAATTTATCAACGGATCGAAGCGAAAGAAGTTCACATATTTGAAGACGAATCATTTCAACTTTTTGTATGTTCGGCTTCGTTGGCAAAGGTTTTGAAGCAACGGGAGAAATTACTGCATTAGTTGAAGAAAAAAAGGAGAAATAAAAAAAATGAAAAAACACGCAATTTTAATAATAATAGGTTTAACGGCAACATTCGCCAACGCACAGTTTCCGATCAAGATTCCGAAGATCAAAGTTCCGAAGGTTGAACAGCCGAAAACGGAATCTACGCCGCGACCGTCAGATAATCCGACGCAAACGAATCAGCCGAATAATCCGGTAGAGAAAATGCCGACAAAGGTTTCAGTCAGTCAGTATGACAGGCAAATGGTGATGGACGATGGATTTACATATTTCGATGCCGAACACAAAAATAAATCCGCTTCGAATTCGTTGAAAGATCAGGATGTCGGTTGGTATATGAAATCGAGTCTGCGGCTTTTGGGAACATTTCCCGAACGCAGTGCCTTTCGCGTAGTGGTCAAGAAAAACGGGAAACAATTAACCAGCGTCCGGTGTGAAGGTCAGAACAAAACCAAGGCGAACGACGATAGAAACAGAACCAATCCTGTTCGTCAGGCATATTCTTTGAATTATGATGATTATATGGAAACCGGTTTTAACTGTTACAACGAAGATGCCATCAGCAAAGAAACCGGCAAATTAGATGTCGAAATCTATTTTATCAACGGCGACACCGACGAAGAAAAACTCGTCCGCACATACAAAATTGACGTTCACCGGGCGACGAATGTTCGCGGCAATGCGGTCAAACCGGAACAGGACGTGCCGAGTTATTACATTCAACGCCACGCCGAAGAAGCCGTCGCTTTTGCACATTTCGATTACGCCGGTAGTTATTTCAAAAATCCCGTTGAAAGATATAACGGAAGCAGTGTCCCGCGAATCCTGCGAATCTACACGACATATTCACCGCAATCACAAAAGTATTTTCCGAATGTAATGTTCACACGCTGCACGGTCAACGGTCAGAAAATTAACTTTCCGAATATGGGCAAACGCGACAGCGTTTCGGTCAGCACGGGCGGACGAGGCGACGAGATCGGCAGTTACACAGACCGTCTGATACCGCAATATCAACGCGGAAATCCATATGTGGACAAAGTTTTATTTCAATATGCGAATTATACCCTGCCGATCTATACGGGCGGCGATGTGCCTTCGTCGGACTATTTAAAGATCGAAGATCATCCGGGAAATTGGGAATGCACCGTCATTTCAAACGGCGAAACTTACCGCACATTCCGCTGGAAGGTCTCGAACGGCAAGATCGTTCCGCTCGCCGAACAGACCAGCGGAAACGTTAATCTTTTCTACGACGCGGCACTTATTGAAATCGAAATTCCGGCGGGCGGAAGTCCGAATGATTACCGCTTGATGCCGATGCCGGAAATGGGTTTGTTTTACGGAATTCCTTGGAAAACCGCCGAAGGGAAATCAATGGCGGCACGAGTTCCGAAAGTCGGAAATCCATATCCTGTTCCATCAAATCAGGCGAATTAAATAAGGGCAGTTTGATACAAGAAATGTGGATTTAGTCGGTGAAATCGACGGTATATTTGTAGCCCACGGTGCAAACCCTACCGTGTACACACAAGTTTAGTATAGGATAATGAATATGGAAAATTTTGGCGATGAGCGGTTAAAAAAAAGAGTCTGCTTTGTTGGATAAGATTGAGCGGCATAAGAGTTTGTGTATTCGGCAGATCGCTGATGATCGGGCTGAGCAAATCAGTTTTTATCGGTTTTTGGAAAATGAGCGAGTGAGTCGGGAAAAGATTATAGAGAATCAATTAGAGCGGTATAAATTGAGTGAGAAGACGGGGCATCTGTTGTGTATTAGCGACACGACGGAGGTATCTTTGGGACGGCATCGGGGGCGACTCAAGCCTGATGGATTGGGATGTGTCGGGAGCAGCAAAGGGGTGGGATTTCAAGTTCATCCGACATTGGTCATAGAAGTTGGCGAAACTGGAAAAGCGAAGATCGTTGGCTATTCGTCAATTCAGATATGGCATCGGGAGGAGATCAAGGAAACGTGGAAGAATGAAAAGTACAAGAGTTTGGCGATAGAAGAAAAAGAATCATATAAATGGATCAAATCGGCAAACGAGAGCAAAGAGCGACTTGTAAAGGCAGAGATGTTGACAATGATCGGAGACCGGGAATCTGATATATACGAGGAGTTTGTGAGAGTGCCGGATGAGCGGACACATTTGCTTGTCAGGAGTTGTCAGAATCGGAATTTGGCGGATGGCGGAAAGTTGTTTGAGAGATTGAGTGAAGCGTCCATTGTGGGCGAATATGAGTTCTTGCTCGAAGGCGATAAAAGGGTTGGGAGAGAAAGTCGGATTGCTCGAATTGAAGTGCGTTTCACGGAAGTTGAGATCGTTGCACCGCATACATATAAAGGAAAACAGAAAAGTGTCAAATTGTGTGCGATCGAAGCACGAGAAGTTGGTGAGATCAAGGAGAAAGATAAGATTCATTGGCGACTTTTAACGACGCACGAGATCAAAGGTTTCGCAGATGCCAAACGAATGATCGAGTATTATCAATTGAGATGGCAGATCGAGCAGATGTTTCGGGTATTGAAGCGACAGGGTTTAGCATTGGAAGCGACGCAATTAGAAAGTGCCGAGGCGATCAAGAAAATGTGTGTGTTGGCAATCCCGACGGCATTGCAGATAATGCAACTGGTCGAGGAGAGAGAGGGCGGACAAAGAGATTTGTCGGAAGCGTTTACGGCGGAAGAAGAGGAATGTTTGAAAGCGATATTGCTGCGAATCGAAGGCAAAACGAAGAAGTTGAAAAATCCACACGGACAGGAAAAGTTAGCGTGGGGAGCGTGGATAATAGCGAGATTGGGAGGCTGGTCGGGTTACAAAAGTGATCGTCCGGCAGGAGTCATCACAATGAAAAACGGATTGAAGAAATTCAACCAATATTATCAAGGCTATCGGCTCGCCAAAGGAGATGTGTGTACACAGTAG
>JBGTHN010000667.1:0-6031 GCA_041746235.1 Pyrinomonadaceae bacterium
TAAAAGTTAAGTCAAAAATTAAACTTTATTTTGACTGCTTTTACCTTTTAAATGTTAATTCTACATTCCTGAAGCCGCACCGTTTGCTGCACCATTTTTCAATTCTTCAGCTTTATCTGTCTTTTCCCATGAAAACTCATTTCGTCCAAAATGTCCGTAAGCCGCTGTTTTGCGGTAGATTGGACGACGTAGATCTAAAGTTTCGATTATATCTTTCGGAGTCAGTTTAAAGTTTTCACGAACGAGATCAGAAAGTTTCTCATCATCAATTTTACCAGTTCCGTGGGAATCAACTAAAACGGATACAGGCTCTGCAACTCCGATGGCATAAGCAAGTTGAACTGTGCATTGATCAGCTAATTCAGCGGCAACGATATTTTTAGCAATATAGCGAGCCATATATGCTGCCGAACGATCAACTTTTGTGGGGTCTTTACCAGAAAATGCTCCGCCGCCGTGTGGTGCATATCCACCATATGTATCAACGATAATCTTTCTACCTGTTAAACCCGCATCTCCCATCGGTCCACCGACTACAAAGCGTCCGGTTGGATTAATGTGATATTTTGTATTTTCATCTAATAATTCAGCAGGAATCACAGCTTCAATTACTTTTTCCCTAATATCAGCCCTAAGTGTCTCATTTGTAACTTCATCAGCGTGTTGTGAAGAAATTACGACAGCTTCAACTCTAAAAGGCTTACCATCACGATATTCAATTGAGACCTGTGATTTGCCGTCAGGACGTAAATAGGGAAGTTCGCCATTTTTTCTAACTTCGGTTAATTTCAAAGTTAATTCGTGTGCCATTTGGATAGGCATAGGCATTAGTTCCGGAGTTTCATTACAAGCATAACCAAACATCAAGCCTTGATCTCCTGCTCCCCCAGTGTCAACACCTTGGGCAATATCAGGTGATTGTGTTCCGAGTGCATTTAAGACACTCAAAGTGTTGCAGTCATAACCAAAATTTGCATTGTTATAACCAATATCGTTAATTGTGTCTCTTATGACTTTTTGAAAATTAATTATTGCAGTAGTCGTTATTTCACCGGCAACAACAGCTAGACCGGTTGTAACTAATGTTTCACAAGCGACTCTGCTTGTCGCATCTTGTTCTAATAATGCGTCTAAAATTGCATCAGAAATCTGGTCAGAGATCTTATCGGGATGTCCTTCAGTCACTGATTCGGATGTAAATAAAAAGTTTTTCTTACTCAATGTTTTAATGCTCCTATATAAAGGGAATAAATTTTTTGGGATAATTTTACAAAAGGCAAAGTTTATCGTTTATTTATTAAAGTGTCAAAGCCATATAAATACCAAAATAAATAACAACAAATATAGAATTTAATTTGTAGTGTTTTTAGAAGAAATTAGAGCATAAAAAGCAATAATAAATTGTAAGGGAAAGTCTAAAACAAACACATTATTTGCGTCCGATAATAAAGATTATGTAATTATTCTATAATCTCAAGAAGCCTTAACATTATCAAATGCAGCTTTTAATGCCTTTAATACATCTATATCATCAAAAGTTTCATCTTCAAATATAATGTTAATTGTGAATTTATTATCCTCAGAAACAAATTCAAATCCTTTTTTAATAACTTTTGATGTTTGAGTTTGTTTTAATTCAGTCTGATTTGAGTGGTTATTATTTTTATTGGTAATTGATTGTGAACTTTTCTTTTTATGAACCTTACCATTTTTTTCAAATTCATCCAGAAATATGTTCATTGCATCAACGTCAAATTGTCTGGAAACTTCTATTAATACGGATTTTGAATTAATTCCACTTTTTTGACACCTTTGTCTTATATTTCTAGGCAAGCTTGCAATTGCCATTGACTCCGTTACGGTTGTGCGGCTTTTACCAATTTTTTTTGCTATTTCCTCGTGTGTATAACCATATCTTTCACTTAAATCCGCCAAACCATCTGCAATTTCCCAAATTGTCAAATCTTTTCTTTGTAAATTTTCAACAATTGCAATCTCAGCTATTGTCTGGTCATCAACATCTAATTCAATACATGGTAATTCTTCTAAGCCTGCAATGCTAGAGGCACGCCAACGTCTTTCACCGGCTATAATCATATATTCGCCGGTTTCTCTATAGGGTTTAACTAGTAAAGGTTCAAGAACTCCTTGTTCTTCAATAGATGCAGTTAATTCAGTTAAATCACCAAATTCAACACGAGGCTGTTCCGGGTTGGGCTTTATCTTTTCTATCGGAATCATTTTACCGATAGTTTTGTTGCCACGAACTAATTCTTCGACATAGTGTGCGTCGTGTTTCATTTTTACTGATGCTGGTAGTCCTCGCTTAGCCACGTTTAATTACCTCTTTGCATAGATTTTGATACTCAATTGCACCTGTGGATTTTGGAGCAAATGAATAAATGGTTTCTTTGTGAGCAGGAGATTCTTCCAACCGAACACTTCGGCTAATTGTAGTATTAAAGGCTTGGTCGCCAAACAAATCTCGAATACGTATTTCGACATCTTTAGCAAGTGAAGTTCTTTTATCGACCATTGTGATAATTGCTCCCAATATTTTTAGATCAGGGTTTGGTCTTGAACGAACTTTATCAATAGTTTCAAGCAAGTCATCAGTTCCCTCTAAAGCAAAATAAGATGCTTGGATTGGAATAAGTATGTGAGACGCTGCAACAAGTGCGTTAACAGTAATTAATCCGAGAGTTGGAGGTGTATCGAATATTATTATATCGTATTTATCTTTGAGTGGCTCAATTCTGTCTTTTAATCGAAAAACTGCATCAAAATCACCAACTAGTTTGGATTCAAGTTTAGCTAGATTAATTTTAGATGGAATTATATCCAAGCCAATAGTATCAGTTTTATATGTGAATTTTTCTATATCTTTATCTAATTCCGTTAACAACTCATAAGCACTTCCGTTGATTGACTCCTGCGTAATAAATGATAAAGAACTGTTACTTTGTGGATCCAAATCCATAAGTAAAACTTTCTTACCCTGTAATGCACAACCGGAAGCTAAGTTAATAGCTGTCGTAGTTTTGCCTACTCCACCTTTTTGATTTGCAATAACTATAATCATTATTTATATATTTGTATAATTTTATCAACCGATTAAATCGGGCCAATCTTCTGTTTGTATCGTATCTTCCAGCTCTAATTCAGGAGTGGAATCTAAAGTTGAATTATCCGAAATATCAAAAACCTTGTCTTCAACAAAAATCGGACAATCGGTTCTTAGAGCCAAAGCTATTGCATCGGATGGACGAGCATCAAATTGAACCGAATCATTATTTTGATCGAGTAATTCAATTACGGCAAAAAATGTATTATCAACAAGATCGGAAATTATGACTTTATCTACTTTATAACCAGTTTGGATAATAAAATTTCTGAGTAAGTCGTGAGTCATAGGTCTCTGTGGAGAAATTTTTTCAATTTCCAGAGCGATAGCGTTAGCTTCAAATGCTCCAACCCAAATCGGAAGAATATTTTCGCTGTCAACACCCTTTAATACAACAATAGGCGTATTACTATTGGGATCCATTATTAAAGCACCAATTTTTACTTCGATTAGCATTTTTTTACCTATATATATCCTACAAAAATTTAAACTAATTTGCCAAAAAGCGAGTTGACCTTACAATGGGTAATTTTTATATCAATTATTTTACCAAGCATAGATTCATTGCCTAAAAAATTAACAACTTTCTGTGTTTCTGTATGTCCCGAAATTTGTAATTTATCAAAAGTTGATTGTTTTTCAGCAAGGACTTTGACTTTCTTTCCGACGTATTTTGCAAAAGCTTTCTGTTGATTAAATTTTTGAATTTGTTCTAACTCCAAAAAACGTCTTGTTTTTTCAACTTTAGAAACATTGTCAACTAATTCACTCGCAGGTGTTCCGGGTCTTTCGGAATACTTGAAAATGTATGCACTATCAAACTCACAATATTCTGCAAGGTCTAATGTAGCTTGAAACTCATCAAGAGTTTCACCCGGAAAACCTACTATTAAATCAGTTGTTAAGGCAATATCTTTAGGCGAAGATTTAATTATATCAACTCTTTTTTTGTAGTTGTCAATCGTATGTCCGCGACGCATATCTCTCAAAACTTTATCGCTTCCTGATTGAACCGGAAGATGGACCCAATTACATAGGTTTTCGTTTTCATTGATGGCATTAACAATATCCGGGTGAAAATCTCTGGGAAATGAAGTCGCAAATTTAATTCTTTCAATTCCGGTTGCCGCAACTGCTCTTAATAGTTTTGAAAAAGGTGTCGCACCGTTAAATTTTTCTAATCCGTCTGTTGTTGTTGGACGATAACTATTAACATTCTGTCCAATTAGATGTATTTCTTTAACACCTTCACGGCGTAACTCTAAAACTTGTCTGATTATCTCTGTTGCTGCAAGACTTTTTTCGCGTCCTCTCGAAAAAGGAACGATACAATATGTACAGAATTTATTACAACCTTCTATTATTGGAACAAAAGCGATGTATGGAGAATGTCTCTGAATCTGAGAAGTCGTCCAATCATAATCTTTTTCACGGGAATTTAAATCAATAAATTCTTTATTTTCTTCAAATACATAATCAATTGCCTTGCCGACGCGTCCGACCGCCTTCGTTCCGATTACAAAATCTATACCACGATCATTCTTAAAAAGTGTCTCACCTTCAAGTTGGGCAACACAACCCATAACTCCGACTTTTTTTTCGTTATTATAGATTTTCTGAATCTGCCCGACTCGTGTATAAAGTTTATGTTCGGCTTTTTCTCTGACGGAGCAAGTATTGAGGATTACAACGTCTGCATTTGTCTCGTCGGAAGTCATTTCGAAACCTTCCGATTCAAGCACAGTTGCAGCTCGTTCTGAATCAGAAACATTCATTTGACATCCGTAAGTTTCTAAATAAACTTTTTTCATAAAGTTAAGTATTAAAATAAAATCTCTTCTAAAAAATTCAAACGATATTATGTCGAAAACAAAAGATTTTGTCCATTTACATTTGCATACAGATTATAGCCTTTTGCAAGGGGCAATAAAACTAAAACCTTTGGCTGCACAACTAAAAACCATTGAAATGAAGGCTTGTGCAATTACTGATTACGGCAATATGTTCGGTGCAATTTCATTTTACAACACTATGAAGGCAAATGAAATTCAACCGATTTTGGGTTATGAAGCATTTGTTACATTTGGAAGCCGTTTTGATAAAAGCACAGCACTTAAAGCCGGGCAACGTCCATATTACAAATTAGTTTTATTAGCAAAAGATTTCGAAGGTTATCAGAATTTAAGCTATCTTGCATCCCGTGCATATACCGAAGGATTTTTGCATAAACCGAGGATTGATCTAGAAATACTTTCGGAAAAGTCATCTGGACTGATCGCTTTGTCATCAGGTTTGGAAGGTGCAATCGGGCATTTTTTGCATCAGGGAAATTTTGAAACGGGCTTGGAAAATGCAAAAACACTTGAAGATATTTTTGGAAAAGATAATTTTTTCTTAGAAATTTCTGAACACAGTTTATCAGAGGAGCAAAAAATCAGAAATGATTTGTTAAAACTTTCAAAAACCGCAGATATTCCGATCGTTGCGACCAATGATGCACATTATTTGACTGTAGATGATGCTCGTTCACACGAAGTATTAATGTGTATAGGTGATGGAAAAACTATAAATGACAGCACGCGTAAAGTTTTGGGCAGTGATGAATTTTATTTACGTTCAGCAGAAGAAATGTGGGAGATTTTTGGAAATGAAATACCTGATGCTTTAAATAAAACAATAGAAATTGCCGAAAAATGTAGTGTCGAAATTCCTCTCAAAGATAATTTAGCACTTCCTGAATATCCCATTCCTGTAACTTCAAAATGTAAAACAATTGCCGAATACTTTGAAGAGGTCATATATCAAGGCTTTGAAAAACGTAAAAAAACAGTTTGGGAAATTTTACAAGCAAAAGATGAACTTAAGTATGGCTTTGATGTTTATGAAGATCGCATAAAAGAAGAAATT